>CAXGOD010000278.1:0-4062 GCA_964011245.1 uncultured Bacteriovoracaceae bacterium
TAACCACAACCACAACGAGTGCAATCTATTATTTAGCTATACCTCTGGCCATGATTTTAGAATTTTTTATTCTAGGTATTAGTATCAGTATTAAAAGAATAATCGGAATGATCTTAATTCTACTTGGAAATATGTTTATTATTTATCTAAAAAGAAGGGCCTAATTAAAGGCCCTCATTTTTTATCTTGGACTCAATTCAATAATTTGATTTTTTAGAACTTCTCCATTGTAAGAGATCTCTAATGCTAATTTAATTTTTTTGCCTTTTGCAGATTTTTTAAATACGTAACTCATATCAACAACTTTACTTTCTAATTTAGAGATAGCTCCTGTTTGCCCTTTAGACACTTTAAAACTCATATGTCGCGAGGCACTTCCAAGAGGCTTCAGGTCAATTCTATAACCTTTTGCCAAACCTTCAACCATCGGTGCAATATTTACTTTAAAGTTATGAATATAGTAATTAAACATTCCTTTAACTTTTGGTGTTTTATTAAACTCTAACTTTGTATCATACTTTGGGTTCTTAACAAGTATTTGTGAAATTTTTGAAGATTCAATTCTAACTGCTTTATACTTATCTCCAGGTAGCTTTAGTTTTGCTTTAAAGTCTATTAACTCACCTGAGCCTGCATTTTCATTTACTGTAAATGGTAATTTCATCAGATGAATTGATTTCTTTCCAACAGAATCAAGCTTTACAATATGATTAGCAAATACAAGATTTTTAGATTTTACAATCTCTAAGCTGCCTGTCGCTAGCGAATCAACTGAACCAATATTTTTAAGATCTAAAATTAAATAACCTTGTTTTCCACCTCTTAATACAGCTGATGAATATGCTGATTTAACTAAAGTTACTATCGGGTTCTTATTTGCCCAAGTCCCTACATCATTTTTTGCCTCATTATCGGCAAGTTTTGATGCTCCAGGAAGTGTATCATCATAACTAAACTTATAACTTTCTCCATAGGCCTTATCATAAGCATCTGTTTTACCAATTGCTTCAGCTTCAACAAAAGAAGTATCGTAAGCCTTTCCATACTTTTGAGGGTAAATTTGAGTACGAACGATTGGTTCTACTTGATCAAATGTCTCTAAGTACATTGTCTGATACTGAGATTCATATTCAGCGTATGAATTTTCCAAGTATTTTTCTTTAAACATATCTGTATAAGCTTGCTGACATGCTTTAATATAATCACTTACATTTTTATAAACACTAGAACAAATAACATTACCATAAGGGATAGTGTTTGGTTCTATATAACTGAATGTAGCTTGTGCAAACCTCTTAAATCTTTTTTCCATTTCAACAACATCTTTGATAGCAAGTTTTATAATAGCATCAAGTGAAGTTTTCGTTTTTAAAGATTCGTTTATTTCAGTTTGAGAAAGAGCATCAATAATTGTGTAGTTTTGTTTTTCAACTTCAAATGGAGCGAACTCAACCATCATTTTCATATTATTAATTTTCAAAGGTCCTTTTAAAGCATCTTGCATATGGTTTTCAAAGTATCCTGGCTTTAAAACTGTTTGAGCGTAATTAATTGCGGCTTTTGCACCGGCATTCACACCAGC
Organism: uncultured Bacteriovoracaceae bacterium; assembly: GCA_964011245.1. Classification (GTDB taxonomy): domain Bacteria; phylum Bdellovibrionota; class Bacteriovoracia; order Bacteriovoracales; family Bacteriovoracaceae; genus CAKZJW01. Next base: position 1,583 of record CAXGOD010000278.1, read on the forward strand.
GACTGTCCCCTCTTTAATAGATGCTTCTGTGTTTACACCTTGATGGTAGCCTTCTGTATACCCATCAATTTCACCTCTAACCATCCCAATAAAGTGAGCTTGAAATTGTCCATATTCTTTACCAATCTGAGCTCCATTCGAGCTTGAGATAGACTTGGCAATTGCAAGACCTTTATCCGTACCAAGTCCAACTGCTGGATTGGTTTGAGATTGTCCAATCCCCTCTGCTTCAACTAGGTATGTATTGTAAAGATTATGTCTTTGTGAATATTGTCCAAAAGCTGCATCTGTTTGGTTACGCAAATTTGCTAGTTGTCTTTTAAGCCCGTGAATCTGACTACGTGTTTGTGACTCATCTTGCTTTAACTGAGCAATAGTATTTCTACTAGAAGAAATATCTGTTCTATTCTCAGAAATATTTCTTCGAAGATTTGGAAGTTCCCCTATAACATCTCTAATTTCACCTCGAAGATGTGAGATTCTATTTAGTAGATCTGAACTCAAAGACTCGCTATTTGCAATATTTCTATCAACGTTTTGAAGTTTTCCAGAAATAATTCTAATTCTCTCCTTTATCTCTTGAGCTTGAGAGTCTAAAGATGCAATTTGTCTATTTAATGAAAGCTTTCTTTGTTTAATCTTTTCAATACGTGCCGTTAGTTTTTGGATATCGGCATTTAAAGTAACTAATACTTTTTTTGCTTGCTCCTTTTTAGAAGCAAAACTAGTGATCTTTGATTTTGCACTAGAAATTTTTCCAGGAATTGCTGCAATTGAACTCTTTAGCTTTTGTATATTACTTTTGACTTGAGCAACCTTAGTATTTAGCTGCCCAATTTCACTTTTGATTGATTTAACAGCTTCCCTTTTTACATTTAAGGCCTTTTTAACTGTTCTAACCTTTTGTTGCTGCTTTTTAATTGTTTCTGGATCAGCATTATTTGTTTGAAGCTTAGTTAATTTTGCTTTTTCTTTCTCTAGTCTCTGCGCAAGTCCCTTTGCCTGCATTTGTGTCTTATTAAGTTGTTCTTTCTTTTTATCAACTTTTGATGAAAGCCCTTGAACCTTTGTTTGTAGCTCAGATATTTTGGCAGTTTGAGTCGTTTTTTGTTCTTTTAATTTTTGAATTTGAGCTTTTAACAAAGCAATCTTTTGATCTGCACCAGCAATTTCATTTTTAGTCTTTTGTTTTTGTGAAACTTTAGACGCCTTATTATTTTTAACTTTTTCTAACTTTCTCTGTTCTTCACGAAGCTGTGCTTCTTTTTGTCCAATAAAATTTTGAAGAGGTCTCAGCTCTCTTCTTTTCCTCTGTAACCTATTTTGAAGATTCGCCTGCCTAGACCTTAGCTGAGATAGTTGAGACTCCACAGATGATAATTCTGATTGATTTTGCTGTAGATCAGATTGCCTTTGAGGAAGAATTCTTTCAAGGTATGAAATTCTTTTCTGATAATTTGAAATTTGTCCTAGAAGGACAACAATATGTTCTTCAAATTCAGAAATTGAGTTTAAAATGCTTTCTAACGACTCACTTGAATATGATAAACTGTCTGAAGTTGCATCTCTTTGATCTCTAACATCAACATAATCACTATAGTATGGTGAATAATTTATTTCATCCGGTAGCTGGGCAAATGCTGTTGCCGATAAAACACAAATAACTCCTGCAAGAAGTTTCTTCTTCATCATTACTCTTCCTTTGTTCGTGATGGTTAACAGTTAAGTTCTAAACAAGTGGAAATATAGTGTAAATACAAGGTTAGAAACTGTTACAATTTTACAAAGAATTTGGTGTCATAATGGAACTATAGAGTCGTTTTGGGATCAGTTTTAGACATAAAAAAAGCCAACTCAATGAGCTGGCTTTTATATAATTTTTAAATGGTGCTCGAGAAAGGACTTGAACCTTCACACCTCGCGGCACTAGATCCTAAGTCTAGCGTGTCTACCAATTCCACCACTCGAGCATTTAAAAACGTAAAAATAGTTATAGAGGTTAGTTTTAGTTTTGACAAGAAAAAAAACAAATGACACTAAGCAGCTTTTTTCTTTGTTCCACCTTTTGCACCTGCTGCTTTTTTTAGTCTTTCAAGATCTTTTTCAAGCAGCTTGATTTTATTCTTAAGACCTGTCGCTTCACCTTTCATCTTCATCATGTCTTTCTTACCAGTATCAAGCTCTCCTCGAGCTTTAGTAATCTCAGTTTGAAGCATTTTATTAGTTTTCTCAAGATGCTTTTCTTTTGCACTTTGATTACCTGCACCACTAGAATCTCCTAATCTTGCCCCAGATTTCATTTTATCCATCATTTCTTTTAACTTGGCATGAAGTTGTCCATTTTGATTTTTCAAATGCTCAAGCTCTTTATTATTCTGTTTAGAAGCATCTTCTTTTTGTGCTTTTTCAGCCAGCGCCGAAAGCCTAGCTTCATTTTCTTTAGTTGTCTTCAGCTTGTACTCTAAATTCTTCACTGTACC
>CAXGOD010000279.1:0-4059 GCA_964011245.1 uncultured Bacteriovoracaceae bacterium
TTTGCTCAATAGTCATAGCATGCCATTTATTTAGTTAGAAATTCTTTATAGTCATTATATATTTTTTCAATATCAATGATAGGATTATATGTGTTTTTTTCAACTTTTTTAAACCAAGTACGTTGAGATTTTGCAAGTTGTCGAGTTGAGATAGCAATTCTTTCTAAATAGGCGTCCTCACTGTCGAAGTTACCTTTTATATAGTCTAGAGTTTCTTTATATCCAATAGATTTTAGTGGTTTCTCTTCTCCATCGTAACCAGAACTTAACAAATGTTTGACCTCATAAACTAGTCCAAGCTTCACCATTTCATTAGCGCGTTTTTGAATGATTTCAAAATGCTCAGGTTTAGGGAGGTCTAAATGAATATGAAAAACATTCCAGTTGAACTCTTCCATAGGCCCAGGTTTCTTTTTCTCATCCATATCTTGACGAGCAGCTGAGAGCTTAGTTTTAGTTGCCCAAAAATGCTCAACAGCTCGTCTTATACGATAGTGATCATTTTGATGATATCTTTCAAAACTTTCAGGGTCATTTTCTTTGAGAACATCTAAGAAAGGAAGTATCCCAGAGCTTTCAAATAAATCTTCTGACTTCTTTAATATTTCTGCAGGTGTCGTAATTGAATCGTACATACCATATAGGAGTGCTTGAAGATAAAAGCCACTCCCACCAACTAGATAAACAATTTCACCTCTTTGATGGATTGAGTTAATTATTGGTAGGGCTTCTTTAAGATAATCGGCAGCATTTATAGGTTCTTTAATAGAGTGAGTGTTTACCATATGGTGAGGAACACCATCCATCTCTTCAAGAGTTGGCTTCGCAGTTCCAATTTTAATTTCTTTATAAAACAATAAGGAATCAAAGTTAACAATTTCTCCTCCAAACTTCTTTGCTAGTCCTATACTGGTACTCGTTTTACCGGAAGCTGTTGGGCCAGAAATGATACAGACGATATTTTTCATAATAGCTTTAAAAGATCCTTAGATGTAATCACCTTAATTACTTTATCTGTAATTAATTCGGTTGTATTTACGGCCACTTGGATCTTAGTGAAAAGTCGGTCATTAATAATAAAGTCTATAAATTCATTCTCATGAATCGTTAAGGCTTCTTCTTTTTTATAAGATTGAATAAGAGATGTAATAATTTGAGTGTATGGTAACTCTGAAAAACACTTTGGAAAACTTCTTAAAACAAGGGTTTTTTCATTTAAATAGTCGAGTTCAACACCAACCTGCAGTAGCTGTTTTAAAAGAGATTCATCTATTTTCTTTTCAACTTTTATAGGAGAGCTTACTAAAAGAGGCATTGGTGTAAAATCACTTTTTCCCATAAGTATTGTATTAATATACTTATTAAGAAGCTTCTGAGCATTAACGATATAAACCTTCCCATCTTTTTTATAAAGAATTGTATGAGCATCTTTAATAAAATACTGTCTATCTGTTTCGCTTGAGATAGGAGAGTTTGGTGAATCTAGGTTTTGAAAATAATTATCTAGGTTGCTATGTTCAGTAAAGTCTTGAGAACGATAATTTATATCTTTAAAGTTTATCGAAGAATCAGGCATGTTAAACGAAGAATTCTCCTGCCCAGGTTGAAAATGATTTGCCTCTGACTTTGGAAGGTGTTTTTTTATTGAGCTTGATAGAAGTGAAAAAACCTTACTAGGCTGAAATAACTTAACTACTGTCTTATTAGGATGAACGTTTACATCTAACTGATCTGGATTAATATAGACATAAACGACATAATTTCCAGCAAGCCCAAAAGGCCAAAGACCCTGAGCTGAGTTTAAAATAATTTTATGAATTTGTGTATCCTGTACATAACGATCATTGATGAAAAGGTAATGGAACTTCCCCGCGTTACCCTTTGAAGCATTGTGACTAAGGATCACCTGAACTCGAATCCCATCATACTCACTATCAAATGCAATAAGCTCTAATGGATCTTTTTTCTTTTCAAATACTTTCTTAACTCTTTGAATGATTTCTTCTTCAGAAACAATAGGGAAGAAGTCTTTAGGAGCATCATCCCACTTAACAGAAAATTCAATTTCCGGGTGGGTTAAAATAAAAGCATTAATGATTCTTTTTAATTGATTTTTCTCAGAAGTTTGTGACTGTAAAAATTTAATTCTTACAGGTGTATTATAAAAAAGATCTTTTACAAATATTTTTGTTCCAGGTTCTGACTGAGAAGTTTTGTCTTCTCTGTGGGAGACCATTTCTCCGCCATGGAATTGGATAGTACCTTCAATTTTATTGTCTTTATTTGAGATACAAGTAAGCTTACTAACGCTGGCCATACTCGCTAAGGCCTCACCACGAAAACCATAGGAGTTTAAACGATAAAGGTCTTCAAAGATATTTATTTTACTCGTAGCATGTCTACAAAAAGCTAATGGAAGATCATCAAATTTTATTCCAGACCCATTGTCCTCAACAGCAATAAGATCTAGTCCATTATTAATAATGTGAATATTGATTTTAGTAGAGTTTGCATCAATTGAATTTTCTAAAAGCTCTTTAAGTAAGGTCGCAGGTCTTTCTATAACCTCTCCAGCTTTTATTTGGTCTACAATATGTTCAGGAAGTAGATGAATAGATCCACTTTCAGTGGTATTAATCATCCCTTGTAGAAATTTACTTGATTTCTACCGCCCTCTTTAGATTTATAAACTGCCGAGTCTGCTCTTTTAAATAGATCTGTCCCTGTGTTGACTCCCTGACGATAATCAGCAACACCGATCGAAGCAGCAACTGGCAATCTTTGTCCATCGTAAACAAACTCATGTGTTTCAACTAGCTTTCTTAATCTCTCTGCAATTTCAAAAGCTTGTTTTAAGTTTGTATTCGGTAGTAATACAACAAACTCCTCTCCACCGTATCTTGCGAATACGTCACCTTTACGAATACCATTATCTCTTAGTAACTCAGCTTTTTCTTTTAAAACGTAGTCTCCAGCATCATGGCCATAGTTATCATTTAAGTGTTTGAAGTGATCAAGATCAAAAATAATTAAAGATAATGGTTGCCCAGTAACTTTGGATTTTTTTACTTCAAGATCAAGTTGGTTGTTAAAGTACATTTTATTAAAACACTGTGTAAGCCCATCAGTGTTAGCTTCTTTGTGAAGCTTGTCGTATGTAAGTCTTTCTGTATCTCCCTTAGGAAGATACTTTAAAGCGATACTTCCAAGTTTAACCATGTCACCTTTAGTTAACTCTTGCTCGCCTTCTATTTTAGTATTATTTACAAATGTTCCATTACTAGAGCCAGTATCAGAAATAGCAGCACTGTCATTATGAACAACAATTTTAAAATGCTTTCTTGATACGCCTTGGAATTCTAAAGGAATTGTACAATCTGGATTTCTTCCGACAGAAGTTTCTCCGTCTTCAAGGTCAAAGATTGTTCCATTTAAATCACCACCAACAACTAATAAGCAAGCTGGCTTTGCTTCAGCTTCTTTATCTGCAGCTGCTAAAGCCGCTTTAATGTCTGTAATAACTAGTGTTGCATTATCGTCACTCATTAATATTCTCCGCAAAATGTTATGAGTTTATTCTATATAAAAAACGTTATTTTTCAATCGTTTACAATTTTTTCCTTTAACGTGTGATGTCTTTATCGGTTTATTGCGGCGAGTTTTTTAGATATTCGAACGCATATTTTTTACCTAATTCAACACCGGGCTGATTAAAGGGATTTATGTACAGATAATGTCCCATTAATGCAGTCAAACTCTCGAAGAATAAAATCATTGCTCCTAAGTTTTTCCCATCATTCTTATCAATAATTATATGGGCAAGATTACGCTTACGCTCTGTGAGAGCGGAGATTGTCCCATGGAGCTGTGCTTCAATAAGTTGGTTGATCGTGTAACCATTAAGCTTAGTGGCAGAGCTTTTACCTATAGTATTGTCGAGGGGAAAATTATGTTTTTTATTTTTAACTTCAATTAGAAATAAAAACTTATCATTAGGCCCTTCCATAAATAATTGCATCTGAGAGTGTTGGTCAGTTGCTCCATATGCAGGAATGGGAG
>CAXGOD010000280.1:0-4037 GCA_964011245.1 uncultured Bacteriovoracaceae bacterium
GTTACTAATATTTTAAAAGATCCGGACCAATTCAGCTCAACAGATTCCTCAACAACTGGCTTTGCTGATCAGTTTCTTGGAAATCCCGTTCATCTAGGAATGAATGCTGCTCCAGGTTTTAAGATGGGGAAGTTTGGTATAACTGCTATTGTAAATTATGCAACAAATTTTAGTTTAATGAATGAAATAACACCTATGCTGGATATTGATCATAGATTTGATAAAGGTTTTATTGCTGGATATGGAGTGGTACTAAGTGGTGATCTAGCAATGGGGATGAGTGTGAAGTATCTTCAAAGAGAAGGAATTTACGGAACTTATAATCTCGTTGGAAAGACTATGATGGATGCCATTTCTTCTGGAGATCCGGAGGATATTCTAGCAGGTCTTGGTCAAGCAAAAGGTTCTGGTTGGGGAGTCGACTTTGGATTTGATTACGTAAAGCAAAGTGGCGCCAATATGTTTGCAATTGATTTGGCTGTTTTAGATGTTTATACAATTTTACACACTGAAAACAATGACCTTGATGCTGAAGTTCAATCGCAACCTATGCAAGTTAATCTTGGAACGTCTTGGGGATTAGAAGCTGCTGGTTTTGGTTGGATTTTAAGTGCAGATATTCGTCATTTAGAAACTCAAATGGAATTCATGCGAAGAGTTAGGCTCGGAACTGAACTCAAAATATCTCCACTTTTGTCAGTCCTTGCTGGATATAATAGTGGAGGGTATAGCTATGGTATTAAGTTCGATACTGGGCTAATCAATATCTATGGGGGCTTTTACGACGTTGAAATCGGTGAAAAAGTTGGCCAACAGCGTTCATCTCGTGCTGTCGTTTACTTTAGTCTTCTAGACTTTACATTTGAAGGTTAGTTTTTTCTATTCTACAATTGTACTCAATTATAATATTTCCATGGTAGGAGAGACTATTGAGCACAATGAAAACCTTCGTATTAGACACTAACGTTTTACTTTTTGATCCCCATTCAATTAATAAATTTGGAAAGAATAAAGTTTTTATTCCTCTTGTTGTTATTGAAGAGTTAGATCGATTTAAAAAAGATCAAAATGAAATCGGAAGAAATGCTAGACAATTTGCTAGGCTTGTTGATGATCTAAGATCTCAAGGCTCTTTAGTTAAAGGTGTTCCTTTAAATAATGGCGGAATTTTACAGATTAGTATTTTAAGAGAACCAGCAACGAAACATGCTGGTATTGACCTTTCAATAAATGATAACTTGATCCTTGCTAATGGGCTTGCCATTAAGGAGCAAGGCGAACAAGTGATTATGATTACTAAAGACATTAACGTTCGCCTTAAAGCAGATGCTCTAGGTCTTGAAGCTGAAGATTATGAAACAAGTGAAATCAAAATTGATGAGCTTTACTCAGGTCAAAGAAACTTTGAAATCTCTGCAGATAGGCTAAGTGCTTTTGAAAGTGATAGGTTCTTAGAGCTTTCTGATGACGAGAAAAAATCATTTTATCCAAATGAATATTTAATTGTTCATGAGGAAAACAATCCTCAAAGAAGACAGCTTGGTAGATACTATGAGAAGAAGGGGGGAATTGTTCCTCTAATCAAACCAAGAGAAGGTGTTTGGGGCGTTCATCCAAAGAATTTTGAACAATCGTTTGCTTTAGATGCTCTTTTAAATAAAGAAGTAAGCTTAGTAAGTTTAGTAGGAAAAGCCGGAACAGGTAAAACTCTTCTTGCTATTGCCGCTGGGCTTGAAGCATCAGTAGGCCAGCAAGAATTTTCAAGAGTTCTTGTTTCACGTCCAATCGTTCCGATGGGAAGAGACTTAGGTTTCTTACCAGGGGATGTAAATGAAAAACTTGGACCGTGGATGCAACCTATCTTTGATAATATTGATTTTCTTTTTGGTAACCAAAGAGCAAATAACCAGACAACAACTTGGGATGAGTTAATCAACCAAGGATTATTACATGTTGAGCCACTAACATATATTAGAGGTAGGTCTCTTCCTAATCAATTTATGATTGTTGATGAGGCCCAAAACCTTACTCCACACGAGATTAAAACGATCATTACAAGAGCTGGTGAAGGAACAAAAATTGTTCTAACTGGAGATAGTGAGCAAATCGATAGTCCATACCTAGACGCTATTAATAACGGTCTTGTTTATTGTATCGATAGACTTAAAGGTGTAGATATCGTTGCCCACACTAAGTTAACTCAAGGAGAAAGGTCTCCATTATCAGAAATTGCAAGTGAGTTATTATAAATGATTTCAGGCAGAGGTTATCAAAGAACACATTTACGAGCGCCTTATAAAGAGCCTGTATTATTTGTTGATGATAATTTCGTCTTTAAGGCGAGTACATTAAATATCTCAGAAGGGGGATTGCTTTTAGATCAAATCCCTCACTTCCCAGAAGATGAAGATGAAGTTCCTATTTTGGTATCACTTCCTCAGTTTCCGTATTTTAAAAATTTTAGTTTAGAGAAGCTACAGAATTTTTCATCTGATATTTTTCCAAAAAAGATTGTAAGAGTTAAGGCCCAGATGGTTAGACGAATAGGGCTTGAGTCTACAATGGATGAAGTTTTTGTTTCAAAAGTTGGTTTAAAGTTTACAGATGTATCACCTCAAGCTCAAAAACAAATTTCGGATTATGTTAATGTATTTGCGAGTAACCTTATACATCTTCAAATGCTTATTGATTCAATTCATGCAAGTGAAAAAAACCTAACTAAAGTTAGGGCTTTATCAGAAATATTAAATTACGATTTGAATATTAAGGTTGCTCAGCTTTATAAAGAGGTTCAGCATGATTACCGCAGTCTTCAGTGGCTATAGCTTAATTTAAATGAAAACTTTCTTTAAGCTCTTTTAGTAAATTTAACTCTACATTTAAGAATTTTTCAAAATCCCCAACGTATTGATTGTTAGGTTTATTGTCTTGTTCGAGATCCTTGCAAATAAGCTTTGATAGGACCTCTAGTCTTAAAGAATTGTTTATGAAATCATGTCTTAATTGGGGATCAATCTTACTCATTGTAGAGTCTCATCATCCTTGCTATCAGTTTTCTTTCTAAGCTCTTCAGCATAGCTTGTAATAGTGTCAGACATGCTATTTGCACTAACTCTTTTTGCAAGCTCTTCCATTAGCAAAGCACTCTTTAATAGAGTTTCTTCATCTAGATCACTTCCAGCTTTATTCATTAAATAGTTCGCTTCATATTGAAGCTGTTCTTGCTTTAATGAGCTAAGGTAATTTTTGAATTGTTCTTCTTTTTGTTTAAGTGCAAGCTTCTCTCTTGCTTGGCCTAAATCAATAACGTTCGCATCTACTGTGTTCATGTACTCTTCCTCTATTTCCCTCGATGTCAAAGTCAGTTCTGACGATCTCTCATATATCTTTAGTGCATGCTTCGTGCCAATCTCTCTCACAAGGTTACACGGGCAAATTGTTCTAAAGATGAGATAGTTTTAAGGGAGCGATCACAATTGTTCAACAAATCTGGCCTACAAATTCTGACTTTTGTAATCTTTACCTAAAATTTAGAGCAATTGCTGTAATAGTTACACAGTCTAAATGTCTCCAGCAAAATTTGCTGGAGAAAAAATGCACTCCATATTGTCACCGATCGACTTTGTCGGTTATTAATCATGCCCTTGTGTTCCTTGACAATTGTTTGGGGTAAGTCCTTAATTTATTTAGCTTTTTTATTATTAAAATTGCTCTATTTAGGCTTAAGTAAACATTCAACATGCCGATAAGTATGGAGAATAAAATAAATTAAATTACAAAAGAGGAAGTTAAAATGAGTCACCCAAAAATGTACATTCCAAACCCAACAGTTATTGAACAAACAGCTCGTGGGGAAAGACAATATGATATTTATTCAAGGCTTCTCTTAGATAGAATTATCTTTCTAGGAACAGAGGTTAATGACACTGTTGCGAACTTATTAATTGCACAGATGCTTTTCTTAGAGCAAACGGATGCAGAGGCACCAATTCATTTTTACATTAACTCACCAGGTGGAAGCGTGTATGCCGGCCTTG
>CAXGOD010000281.1:0-4026 GCA_964011245.1 uncultured Bacteriovoracaceae bacterium
GGTTATTTTAATTCCTTTTGTTTCTCGTTCTACCATTATTTCATCAGATTTTAAGTCCTTAATCATTTCTTCATACGTTTGATCTAAAAGCTTATCTATAATGACGTTTATACTTTTTTCTGCATCATTAAGCATTACTAATAAAAGCACAAAAAATGTTAATAGTAATGTTACAACATCAGCGAATGTCAATGCCCAAGCTGTTGACTTCGCTTGTCTCTCATCAATACTTATAGCTTTTTTTTGGTAACTCATCGGTTAATACGACATCGATTATACTACTTAAGATTCTTTATATCTGAATTGTGAAGGTATAAAGGTCATCAATTTTTCTCTGATCAGAATAGGATGTTCTCTTGCATGAATACTAATAATTCCTTCTACAACAATACTTTTAAGCATCATTTCATTTTCGGATAATCGCTTAAGCTTACCCCCGATTGGAAGAAATATCATATTTGCAAAAAACACCCCATAAAATGTGGTAATCAGAGCTAAACCCATACCAGCTAATAACTCAGCAAATCGCTCAGCAACATCAAGAGATTCACTTGCATCGCCACCGCCACTTGAAAAATTATTCATCATTACAATAAGTCCAAGGACTGTGCCCAACATACCAAATGCTGGAGCATAAGAAGCCATATATAAAAATAATTCTTGTCCTGCAATATGACGACTTGAAATATTATTCAATTCTAAGTTAAGAAAGGTTCTCAAGCGTGAAGACTCTCTTTCATTAATTGCTAATTCAATTCCATTTTTAAAAAAGCCTTCTCTCATTTTAGGCAAATCTGCTTCTAGTGATAAGAGTCCATCTTTTTTTGCTTTTTGAGCTTTTATTACAATTTCTTCTATTATAGAATCATAGTCCGCATCATCAGCTCTAAATACATTACTTAAAATTTTCGGTAGGTTTTTGAGAGCCTTCAAAGGAAGATTAACCATTGTTGCAGCAAAAGTTCCCCCAACTACAATCAAAATTGAATTTAGATTAAAGAACCAATATAAGCTTCCTCCACTCTGATTTATACCAATAAAAATTATTGAGATACCAGCAGCGAGACCAAGTAAAGTCCCAAAATCTGTAGATCTTTTAATATTATCCATTTATAAAAACTAATCCTTTTTTTTATTTTGAGATAAAGACTGACTGCCTTTATATAACCGCTCTTGTTCGTCTCCAGATAGACTATCAAAACCTTCATTATTAATTTTATCAAGAATAGAGTCTATGTCTTTCTTCATATCATTTTCTTTGATCATTGTTTGATGATCTTTCTGAATTTTATACTCTATTGTTTTTTTTCTTAATAAAAATAATAAATTATTTAGTCGAAATGGTTTTTTCAAGGTTAGATATCCTATTACCATCCCTGCTATATGCGTAACATGACTAATCTGTGAGACATCTGTGAAAGAGGAGAAAAAAGCTATTAGCCCAATACCAAGTACGAACCACCTCGATTTTATAGGGATGATCCCATAAAGATATATTGTTCTATTTGGGTACGTAAGTCCGTATGCTAGTAAAACACCATAGACAGCCCCACTTGCACCAACAATTGGAGTTACTGAATTTAAGCCAAAAAGCATTGTTATAATTCCAGAACCTACCCCCGTTGTAAAATAAAATTTATAGAAGTGATTTTTACCCCACAAGCGTTCAAGCTCACTTCCAAACATCCAAAGAACAAACATATTTATCAGAACGTGCCAAATACCACCATGCAGAAAAAGATAAGTAATGGGTTGCCATATCATAAATTCTGACCAGACTAGTTTAGGTACCAACCCGAATAATGGAAAAAATAAAGTTTCAGCTTTTGATATTGTTTGAAGAATAAAAATACCAAAATTAATAGAAACTAAGACCTTTATTGCATCTGGAAATAACGATGGCTTAGTAGAAAAATTACCGGGGTTTGATTGAAATTGATATCTCATTGAATGCTATAATATACATAATCAACTACAATAGAAATAGTTAAGGAAGTTTCTAAATAGATAATATTTTTCTAGTTGTATCCATTGATTTAATTTTTCCCATTCCTTCACAATGATAACAAAGTAAACTCCATAAATAATCACTTATTATAGATCTATCTTTTGGAGTCACTGTCTCATTTGGTAATTTTGAAATATTTCCGGATAGTAAACTTGCTAAAATAGCCCCACTATTAGGCCCTTTATTCGGGTCCGGGATTATCAAGCCAGGAACTTCTGTTTTTTCTAAGGTTGGCCTAAAACCTAAATTTGTCAATAGCGCGCACTCGTAAAACCAAAATAAAAGATTTGGATCTTCTTTTTGTATATTGAAAGATCTTAATACGTCTTTTAAAGTATCAAAAAGATTAGGAAAAGGATCTTCCAGGGATAGTGCCTTCTCTGTCATATCCAAGATAGTCATCGAAAATGTAATAGAACGTAAATCTTCTAAAATTTTTGACCAGAATTCTCTGAAATTAACTTTTGAAACAGTCTGAAGTTCATTTTTTGATTTATGATTATATATTATATCAATATAACTCATAGGTTGGAAATGGGAAAACTTGGATGACTTTTTACTTCTTGCACCTCTAACGATAAAACTTACCTTACCTTTTTCCTTTGTGAAACATCTTGTGATTAGGGATGTCTCCCCATATGGAAAAGATTTTAAAACGATCGCAGGTGTATTGATTATCACTAAATATTATTTCTTAATAAGCCTTTGCAAAAATAACTTCATGTTTTGCCGGTGATGCTGAATATATACATTTTAGATCTTTTGGTTTTTCATCTAGAGGTATACATCTAATTGTAGCTTTTGTTTCTTCTTTGATCTTTGCTTCTGTACTCGCTTTTCCGTCCCATCCACAACGAACAAAACCTCCTTGTTTAATTATTGTTTTTAACTCATCATAATTATTTATTGTATGAGTGTTTTTTTCTCTGAATTGAAGAGCTTGAGAAAATAAGTTTTCTTGAATGTCAATAAGAAGTTCTGGTACTTTTTTTATTGCCTCTACTTTCGATAAGAAAACTTTTTCGCCACTATCTCTTCTAGCCAAGACAACATTATTTTTTTCAATGTCTCGAGGTCCGACTTCAAGCCGTAGAGGAACACCTTTCATCTCCCAGTTATTAAATTTAAAACCGGGAGTACTATCCGTCCAGTCTTCATGTACCCTAATTTCATGATTTTTCCAATCTTCAACTAAATCTTGGATATAATCTTTAATTAATTGTTCTTGTTCAATCGTTTTATAAATTGGAATAATAACAAGTTGAATAGGTGCAATTTTTGGAGGTAGTCTTAATCCTTTATCATCTCCATGTGTCAAAATAATCGCTCCTACTAGCCTTGTACTTACGCCCCAACTTGTTGCCCATACAAGTTCTTCACGATTATCTTTTGTTTGAAACTTTACATCAAATGCTTTTGCAAAATTTTGGCCTAAGTCGTGAGAAGTTCCGGCTTGTAAGGCTTTTTTATCTCCCATCATAGCTTCAATACAATACGTTCTTTCCGCTCCTGCAAATTTTTCGGCTTCTGTCTTTATTCCAGTTATTACAGGTATTGCTAAATATTCTTCAGCTAACTTTTGATACAGTCCTAATATATCCAATGTCTCTTTTTCAGCCTCTTCTTTTGTAGCATGAGCTGTGTGACCTTCTTGCCACAAAAATTCTGAAGTTCTCAAAAATAATCGAGTTCGCATCTCCCAACGAACAACATTTGCCCATTGATTAATTAAAATAGGCAAATCCCTGTAAGACTGTATCCATTTTTTATACATAGACCAAATTATTGTTTCAGATGTTGGCCGGACTATTAATTCTTCTTCTAATTTAGATTCAGGATCAACTACCACTCCATTTTTTTCATCTGATTTTAATCTGGTATGGGTAACAATAGCACATTCTTTAGCAAATCCTTCAACATGTTCTGCTTCACGAGCTAAGAAGGACTTAGGTATAAATAATGGAAAATAAGCGTTTACATGGCCAGTCTCTTTAATCATTTTATCAAAGGATTCTTTT
>CAXGOD010000282.1:0-4021 GCA_964011245.1 uncultured Bacteriovoracaceae bacterium
CCAGTAAAAGGTACTGTTATCGCTAAAGTGAAAGGTGGATTATCAGTAGATATCGGTGTTAAGGCTTTCTTACCTGGTTCACAAATTGATATTAGACCAACTAAGAACCTTGATAAGTTCATTGGTAAAACAATGGAATTCAAAGTTATTAAGTTTAACAAAAAACGTGGAAACATCGTTCTTTCAAGAAGAGCTATTCTTCAAGAAGAAAGAGGTAAGCTACGTGAAGATACATTAGGTCAAATCCAAGAGGGTATGATTGTTAAAGGTATCGTTAAAAACATTACTGATTACGGTGCATTCATCGATCTTGGTGGTGTTGATGGTCTTCTTCATATTACAGATATGTCATGGGGAAGAGTTAAGCATCCTTCTAACTTACTAAACGTAGGTGACGAAATTGATGTTAAGATCCTTAAGTACGATGCATCTAAAGAAAGAGTTTCTTTAGGTCTTAAGCAAGTACAACCAAATCCTTGGGAATCAGCAAAAGAGAAATACACAGCAGGAACGAAAGTTGCTGGTGAAATCGTATCTGTTAAAGATTACGGAATCTTTGTTGAGCTTGATGATGGAATTGAAGGTCTTGTTCACGTTTCTGAAGTTTCTTGGACAAACCCTAAAGGACCAATCAAAGGTCATAACGTAGGTGATAAGATTGAAGCTCAAGTTCTTGAAGTTGATGTTGAAAACAAGAGAATCTCTCTTGGTCTTAAGCAATTACTTGATAACCCATGGAATGAGATCGAAGGTAAATATACTGTAGGTCAAGTCGTTGAAGGTAAAGTAAAAGCAATCGTTGATTTTGGTGTTTTCATTGATCTTGGTGAAGCAGTAGACGCTCTTATTCACGTAAGTGACGTTTCTTGGACTAAGAAAAATGTTAATCCAAATGATGAATTCAAAGTTGGTGATACAATCAAAGCTTCAGTTTTAACTGTTGATAAAGACAACTCTAAGTTCTGTCTTGGTATCAAGCAATTAGAAGAAGATCCTTGGAATAAGATTGATCAAAGAATGCCAGTTGGTTCAGTAGTTGAAGGTGAAGTAGTTAGAGTAACTGACTTTGGAGCTTTCGTTGAACTTGAAACAGGTATCGAAGGTCTAGTTCATATCTCTGAGCTTTCTGATGAAAGAGTAGAGAAGCCAGAAGATGTTGTTAAAGTTGGTGACAAGGTTAAAGCATTAATCATGTCTATCGATAAAGATGACAAGAAGATAGCTCTATCTAAGAAAAATGCTGCGAACGCTGATGTTCAAGGTTATGCAAACGAAGATAGTTCAGGAACTTCTGCACTGGCTGAAAAGCTTAAAGGTTTTTCTGTTAAAGAATAATTTTTGATTTAATTCAAGATTATATGAGGGCCCACTTATGTGGGCCCTTTTTTTTTGAGCATATCTGAGTCGGGTACAGGCAATTGCTGTAAACCCCTTATAAATCAATTACTTATCTATACATTTCAAAGCGAGTTGAATCTAACCCTTATATTACGATAAAACTAATATAAGGAGATGCGTATGATAACTATATTTACAGTAGCAACAGCAATGATCTTAGGAGCGATGGGATGGACTTTAACAGAGTACTTCCTCCATCGCTTTTTGGGCCACGAATTAAAAGGTGCCTTTAGAAAGTTTATTTTCTGGAAAGAACATACAAAACATCACCATAAAAAAGATTATTTCGCTTCAACAAGAGATAAACTCTTAACAGCTTTCGGTATAGGTCCCGTTGTTTTTACAATAACCTACTTTGCAATTAATACACTTTTCGCTTCCGTTTTTACGGCAGCTTTTTTAGCAATGTATTACGTATATGAGGTTGTCCATAGAAGATTACATGTTGTTGCTCCTAAGCACTCTTATGCCGGTAAGATGAGAGCTCACCACTTTTATCATCACTTTGTAGATGAAAGAATGAATCATGGTGTAACAATTGCTTTATGGGATAGAGTTTTTGGAACTTACGTAAAAGCGCAACATATTCCAATTCCAAAAAAGTTTAGTTTAGACTGGATCACAGAGTTAAGCTCTGAAGATGACTTTACTGATAAGTACGGAAATCATTATCAGGCAGTAGAAAAGTTTGATCCTGTTACATACGCTTCATAGACAAAAAGTTTATACCGAGATATGGTTTTGCTTATGAAAATCGTATCTTGGAATGTAAATGGAATTAGGGCCTGTGTAAATAAAGGCTTTATAGACTTTTTAAATACTGAAAAAGCTGACGTTGTTTGTCTTCAGGAAATTAAAGCTTTAGAAGAGCAATTCCCTGAAGAGCTAATGGAGCGATCAGAACATTTCTATATTCATAGTGCAGAAAAAAAAGGCTATTCAGGCGTTTGCATTATATCTAAAAAAGAACCAATAAATGTATGGGAAGGACTAGGGATTGAGGAATTCGATAGGGAAGGTCGATGCTTAATTGCTGAGTTTGATAAATTCATCCTATTCAATTGTTATTTTCCAAATGGACAAAGAGATCACGGAAGAGTTCCTTATAAACTCGCTTTTTCTGATGCGGTCATGGATGAAGCCTTATCTCTTCGTAAAAAATATAAAAAAGAAGTCATCATCTGTGGTGATTATAATACAGCACATACAGCAATGGACCTTGCTAATCCAAAATCTAATAAGAACTCGACAGGATTTCTTCCTAATGAAAGAGCATGGATGGATAAGTTTTTTGAAGCCGGATTTGTAGATACTTTTAGGCACTTTACTCCAATGGAGGAAAATGGTCATTACACTTGGTGGACTTATAGAAGCAACTGTCGTGAAAAGAATGTGGGATGGCGTATTGATTATTTCTGTGTCACAAAAGAACTTCTTCCAAAGGTTAAAAAGAGTTATCACCTACCTGATGTTCTAGGTAGTGATCATTGTCCATTAGCTATAGAAATATGATATATATCTTTGATATTTAAGCACTCATTTAATAGAATATCTGAAAGGATATCTTATGAAATTAATGCTACTAGTCTTTTGCCTTCCTATTCTTGCTTTTGCTGATGCTAAAGTTGACAAAATCCTAGATAAGATGGACAGACTTTATCGCTCGTCACAATCAACAGCAGACATGACAATGAAGATTAAAACACCTCACTGGGAACGTGAGATGAAGTTAAAGTCTTGGACTAAAGGTCTAGAGAAAACTTTTATTGTTATTGAACATCCAAGAAAAGACAAAGGTGTTGCCACTTTAAAAAAGGGTAACGAGATGTGGAACTACTTCCCTAAAATAAATAAAGTCATTAAAGTTCCGCCGTCAATGATGATGGGGTCATGGATGGGGTCAGACTTCACAAATGACGATCTTGTTAAGGAAAACACTAAGAAAAACGATTATACCTCTAAGATTATCAAAGAAACTAAAACTGAGTATCACATAGAGCTTATTCCTAATAAGGAAACAGTAACAGTTTGGGGAAAGATAATTCTAAAAGTTGAAAAGAAGCGTCTATTACCAATAGTTGAAGGGTACTATGATGAAAAAGGTGAACTTGTTCGTAATATGGTCTTTAGCAATATCCAAAAAATTGGAAAGAAAGAGCTACCTTTAACTATGACTCTAACTCCTTTTAAAAAGAAAGGAAATCAAACTATCGTTGAATATACCAAAATAGATTTCGATGCAAAAATTAAGGACTCATTTTTTAGTAAAAGGAACCTACAGAAAAGAAGATGATAGTTTTTAAAATCGCTTGGCGCAATATTTTAAGGAATTCTAGAAGAACATTATTAACTGTTTCAATGATGACCTTTGGTTATGTTTTATTTTCTTTCTTTATTGCTCTAGGAGATGGCGCTTACAAAAATGTTATCAATCAATTCATAAATGCTAGAACGGGTGAGATACAAATTCATAGTGGGGATTATTTAGAAAATCCTAAACTTTATAAAACAATACCAAAATTTAAAAAAATAATTCAAAGTCTAGAAAGAACAAAAGACATTCGAGGGGTTGCTCCAAGAATTCATGGGGGAGCCTTAGGTTTTTTTGAAAATAAAACAGTTG
>CAXGOD010000283.1:0-3996 GCA_964011245.1 uncultured Bacteriovoracaceae bacterium
AATAGTTCCGACTTTGAAATGCCAGCATTAGTACATGTACTATTACTGGTGACATAAATTTTAACTTCAGAGTCATCAAAGTTTGCATTGATATTTGTATTTAGAGTAAAAGCGTAAGCTTGAGCACCAAAAAGAAGTGGAATAAGTAGCTTGATCACATAAGCTCCTTTATTGGTATTAAGTAGCTTATACTAGTTGAGTAAGTAATGATTCTTTCATTTGAATCCAGCCAAGCATAGATATAAGCTTGGCCACGAATTGAAACTCTCTCGATAATATACTCAACACCAAAGTCTAATGTTTGATTTAGGGCCGTTCTTCTTTCTGTTGGAACGTAGTAAGTTTCCTCGCCATCCCCGTTAGGTAATGTTTCTTCGCCACCGTTTCCACTAATGTTTAAGATCATTAGGCTGGTACCAGCTCTTAAGCGAAGATGGTCATTATAAAGGTAAGCAGCATCCATTCTTAAAAAGAATAAGTTTTTACTGATTCTATCGTCTCCAGCATCACGCTGAACAACCCAGCCTAGTTCAGGGATGGCCACCCAGTTTTCACGAAAGTAATAATCAATTGAAGTCCCAAAATAGGGGGTAACTTCAAAGCCTTGATTACTGCCAGAGGCATTTGTTTGAACTTGTTTATAATTATCAAACCAGTTTCCAGCAGTAAGTGTAACGTTATCAAAGCGCCACATTTGGTCTTTAGCAAAAGCTTGCAAGGAGACTATTAAAAAAAGTGCACTAATAATTAGTTTTTTCATGAAAATACCTGTGCAAATATGATAAAAAAATAAGTAGCAAACGGCAAAGATTCATTAAAAATATAACTCGGAGCAGTAATATGTTTGAAAATATTGAAATTCCAGAAAACCTTATCCCTACAGATCCACGCTTTGGTGTTGGTCCTTCTCTAGTTCCAGTTGAGTATATTCAAAGATTAGCTGATACGGGAGCTGAACTTCTTGGGACTTCTCACAGAAAGCCAGCGGTTAAGAATTTGGTTGCTGAACTACAATCTGGGATTAAGAAATATTTCAATTTGCCTTCTGGATATGAAATTGTTCTGGGTAATGGTGGAGCAACATTTTTATTCGATATGATAGGCCTAGGCCTTGTAGAAAAGAAATCTGCTCATTTTACTTGTGGAGAGTTTTCACAAAAATGGTTTAAAGCGCATAATAAAATACCTTGGATTGAAGCTGAAGAGTTTAGTGTTGATTACGGAAATGGCATATATCCGTTAAATATTGATGATGCAGATATGATCTGTTGTACACTAAATGAAACCAGTTCAGGTGTTATGTTGCCTGAACTTCCAGACCTGAGACAAACTGATAAGCTTCTCGCCGTTGACGCTACCAGTGGAGCAGGGCAAATTAAAGTTGATTTCAATAAAGTTGATTTATATTTCTTTTCACCGCAAAAGGTTCTCGCTGGAGAGGGGGGCTTTTATTTTGCGATAATGTCTCCAAAGGCCATTGCTAGATTTGAAAAATTAAAGAAACGTGAAAGCTATATTCCAGAAATTATGAGCTGGAAAAATGCCATTGAAAACTCTCGTAAACACCAGACTTACAATACCCCTTCAATTTCAAATATCTTCTTTATCAATGAACAAGTGAAACTCATGAATAAACTTGGTGAAGATAAAGTTGTGAACTTGGCAAAAGAAAAGGCAAAGTTCATTTATGATTGGGCCCAAAGTAAAGATTATTTAAGTTGCTTTATTGAAGATGAAAATTTTAGATCAATTGCTGTGGCCACGATTGATGTTGATAAGCAATATCCAGTTGCTGATTTATGCAAAAGTTTAAGAGAAAAAGGGATTGTTTATGATATTGAAGGGTACAGAAAACTTGGACGAAACCAGCTGAGAATCTCACTTTTCCATAATATTTCTCTTGAAAATTTAGAAAAACTCTCAAAAGTCATCTCCCTCTGCATTGAGAGCACTTAATTTAGCTAAATTAATGTGAAATTAAGTGTTAAGATCTTCTTAATATGTAGACGCTTAAGTATTAAGGGGGAGATAATTCAGTGTATGAAGATAGAAAAAAGTTACGATAAAATTCTGATTTTAGGGCCCTTTATATATCTGATTTATGGATTACTAAGGTCTTATATCCTAATGAGTGACGTTATATTGTATGGAAGCTTAATTTCACTTGCTCTAATGTATAGTGTTGTCTTTCTATATTTTATTAATCAAACAATTTCAAAAAAGTTTACCGTTGGAACTATATTTATTGTTCTATATTTCATTATCCATTTTAATGAGCACGCTTTAGCTTCATTTAATGGCTATTTAAGATCAGACTTAGTATCAATCTCAATTCTAAGTATTGCAATCACATATACTTTCTGGATGAATGTTATTAAGCAAAACTTTATTATCCATTTTTTATCTTTAAGCTCATTTTTAACAGCATTATCTCTAACTGATACTGCCATGAAAAAGTCTTATATAGGTATGGTATTTATCTTGTTAAGTATCTGGAAGTTTACCAATGACTTTTTTATAAAAAAATTTCAAATTGCTTTGGAAAAATCTAATAAACTTGATGCCTACAAAGAGACAATTGGACTTCTAAATCATGAATTTAATAATGTAAACGGACTCGCCCTTCTGTTATTAAAGCGTAAGAAAAAAGAAGAGCGATTAACTGAAGATGAACAGGAATTCGAAAAGGTCCTGAGAAGAGTTAGTGGGTTAGTAAAAGACTTAAGTGAAATTGAAGACTACGAAACTGAAGAATATACAAAAGGTATTGAGATCACAAAAATCAATAATCAAAACCAATCCCAAAGTTAAAAGCTTGAATCATTTTTTGACTACCTCCCAGCCAGTGCATCTGTTGGAAAGAGTACTCTGCTGCTAAGTTGTATTCATCATATTCATAAAGCCAGCCTAATGTGTATTGAGTATGATTTCCATCTATATCAATACTTTTCCCATCAACCGGGCTTCCATCGTAATCAACCTTGCCATGAATATTTTCAATTAGCTTTGTATAACCACCATAAAGAAGAATGTATTGCTCATATCTCCAACCAGCTAAAACACCAATCTGGGCAGTTGTATGTGTTCTGTTAAAGCTGAAGTCAGCATCAGTTAATTCAAGATTAAAGTTTTCGTTCCCTGAGCCTGTATAGTTATTTTGTCCGGCTCCAAGAATAATGGCCACTGAAGTATTTTTTGAATGTGTTTCTAGTTGATTTTCGCCCTTAAGTTGAATCTTTGCCCCAATGATATTAGGAGAATGGGTTCCTGCTTTGGCGTAAATATCAATCTTCTCATTCACGCCGATAAAGCCTGTTGCCCCCAAAGCGATCTGAGACTTTCCCGTCTCTAAGCTTTCGTCTTCGCTAGTAGCACTTAAACTTACTCCAAGCATTGAGCCATTCATATTATGTAAAGTAAGAGTTCCTTTACCCATTTCACCTGAAGATTCTGGATAAATAAACATGGAAGACGGGGTTAGAACTTCAACCTGTGAAGCACAACTAGTAAAAGTAAATGAGATTAAAAGAATTAAAAGACTATTTCTTTTTTCTATCTTTGTTTCCATCATCTTTAGTATAACCTGCAAGGAACTCTTTTTTAAATTCTAAAAAGCGATCTTCAAGAATTGCTTCCCTTGCTCTGTCTGCTAAAGATTTATAGAACGCGATATTATGTGCTGTTGCCAGAATTTGACCTAAAATTTCATTTGAATCAAATAAATGCTTTATGTATGCACGTGAAAAATTACTATTAACGTAGTCATCTAGATTTGGCTCAATCGGAAAGAAATCTCTTCTATAATTTTTATGAGTGATTCTAATCTTTCCTCGATTTGTGAACATTGTTCCACCACGGGCAAACTTAGTTGGAATGATACAGTCACTCATATCAACTCCATGTTCCCAGATCATAAAAAGATCTTCAGGCATACCTACACCCATAACATATCTAGGCTTATCCTTAGGCATAAGTGGAGCCGTGTATTTAACAGCT
>CAXGOD010000284.1:0-3994 GCA_964011245.1 uncultured Bacteriovoracaceae bacterium
GTATGGTTAGATCATGGAGAAATTCTTAGTATTGTAAGTATAAAAGAAAAGGTATTTAATCAGGATACAGTGCGTGAAGCTGTTAATAATTCTTTCCAAGGTATACCCGAAGCAGAAAGGGATAATGTCTTAAGTTGTCCAAAATGTTCTAAGGATATGTCTCCAATAAACTATACCATTCAAAGTGGCGTCATAGTGGATATATGCGATGAGCATGGGATTTGGCTCGATAAGCATGAACTTGAGCATGTTCAGGCTTATAGAGAATATTGGTCTGATGAGATTGAAAAACACCAAGACGGGTTTACAAATCTTCTAAAAGAAACTGAAGCTAAACGAGAGCTAAAATTAAAAGAAGAGGCCAGTGATCGTTCTTTTTTATTTACACTTGCTCAAGTCTTTTCACGTTTTATTTAACCTTAGTAATTTTGTTGTTCTAGTTTTTTTCTTTATACTTTGTATAAATAGAAGTAGGATGGCAGTGTTATCAAAACTGCAATGACCACAACTGCAAACATGGTTGATACATTAGTATTTTCCGCAATAGTGTTATAAAAAGTATAGGTTTTAGGTGTTCTGTCTAAATTTGTTTGAAAAATAATGGGAAATTGAGCTCCAAATAATCCTAGTAAAATTAAAAAGATTTGAGAGGTTGCAAATGCCCTCATTAGAAATTTCTTATTGGAGCTTAATACCATATAGCTTGGAAGTAATAGTAAAGTTGCAATAGAAAATGATATGAGGCTAAGTTTATTTTGTAAAAAGTAAAACGTGATTCCTTCCGAGATAAAAAAAGCATTTATAAAAATAATTCCACCAATAACTATCGCTATAATATTTGCGTTGATCGCTCTTCTTTTTAAAATTGATTGTAATAATTTACTATCAGTCTCTGTATGTAAAAAGATAGCTGCTATAAAAGCAAATAGGGCGATAAGAAAAAGACCTGTTAGTGTTGGGAATAGTGAAAGCCAAGGAGCAATAAATCCTTGGTAGAATGATTCTGGATTCTGAGAGACTTTTCCTTGAATAAAGGCCCCAGCAAAGTTCCCTAACCAAAATGTTGACCATAAACTTGAGCGGTTAAATAGAGTATTAACCTTTTTATCATGACTATATTTTGGAAGTGTTTTTAACGAAAAAGCAAAACCTCTTACAAATAATCCAGAAAAAAGAAAAAGAATTGGGAGTGCAAAGACTGTAAAAATTTGACTAAAAGCTTTTGGAAAAACGATAAAAATAATAATAACTGCTAGACCTAACCATATATGATTGACCTCCCATACGGGCTTTAGAGCATGTATAGAAAATGTCTCTTAGGGAGTTATCATCTTTTTTAGAAATAAAGATTTCTAAGATGCCTGTTCCAAGATCCGCACCGGCAAAAATTGTATAAGTAACAAGACATAATAATAATATTCCAATAACGATCTCTAGCATAAATAACTCTCTGACCTTATAAAAAAATTTAGAATCTACTTCTATCATTTGTGTAATATAGATATAATAATTTTAGTTCACAGTAGTATATATTAGCAATGACTTTCTTTTATTAAGATTGATCATAGGAGTTGGGTAATGACAAAAACATTTTGGTTAAGAGCAGAAACAAAAGAATTTGAATATAGAAGAGGACTAAGCCCAGATTCAGTTAAAAAACTAATAGCTGCAGGACATAAAGTTATCGTTGAGAAGTCGCAAGTATCAATAATTCATGAGAAAGATTATCAAGCTGCAGGAGCACAGATAGTTGAAGAAAATTCATGGATAAACGATGCCCCAAGTGAAGCCATCGTAGTTGGGCTCAAGGCACTTCCTGAGACCATGGATACCTACAAGCATACCCATATCTATTTTGCCCATGTTTATAAAGAACAAGATGGATGGAAAGAGGTTCTGAATAAGTTTAAAAAAGGTGAAGGTAAAATAATTGATTTGGAGTTTATGGTAGATAAAAATGCTAGGAGAGTCTGTGCATTTGGCTATTGGGCTGGTTATGTTGGTGCTGCTTTAGCTGGATTATTTTCAAATTCAGAAACTCAGTCACAAGCAATTGCAGAATTAAAATCAAAAAGATCTTTTATAGATAAAGAAGAATTAATTTCATTTGTAAAAAAATATTCACTAAAAGATGCTAATGGAATTGTTCTGGGTTGTTTAGGTAGAAGTGGTAAAGGTGCCATGGACCTTTTAAAAGATATTAATTGGTCTTCAATGGGATGGGATAAGTTAGATACTCAAAACGGTGGCCCTTTTCCTGAGATTCTAAATTATGATGTTTTTGTTAACTGTGTTCTTGCTATGACTAAAATGCCTCCATTTTTAACTCATGAAACTCTACATGAGAATCATAAATTAAAGGTAATTTCAGATGTAAGTTGTGACCCGGATAGTGATAAAAATGTTTTACCACTTTATAATGAAGCAACTGATTTAGATGATCCAATTTTAGAAATAGCTTCTAAGTCTGGGAATATTTCCTTAGTAGCGATAGACAATTTGCCCTCAATTCTACCAAAAGAATCGACTTACGACTTTTCTGATCAATTAGAAGAGTTCTTAATTAATTACACAGAAGAATCAGGACCTATTAAAAACAGCCTTGATCTATTCCATTCAAATATTGCCAAAATTTAATTTGTCACCACAAAATATTGGCAATATCGATTTTCTAAACATTTATAAAGGAACTAAGCTTCTTTTATATTCAATATGTTATAAAGAATAACCAAAATCTTTTCATACAGTTTTTATATACTTGGTAAAATAATAACAAGATTAAATTAATAAAGGAATGGAACTATGAATAACTTAAAGAAAATTTTAGCTAATCAACATGGTCTCTCACTAATTGAAGTTATTGTTGCTGCTGCCATTTCTGTTATTGTTTCAGGTGCCGTAATGAAAACTACTGAGACTGGACAAAAAGGTATGGCCAAAATTAAGACAGATATTGACCTCCAAATGTGGCAATCAATGGAGCTTCTTCCTGTTTTAAATAGTGCTGATTCATGTATGGCCAATGTTACGAAGCAGTTGCCTAGTAATCCCGCTTATCAAACTTATGATATGAGTAGTGATGACGCGAGCTTTGTGCTTAGGAGAGTTGAAAGAGATAATACTTCGGGTCTTGTTAATGCATTTTCATCTAATATCGTTGCAGAAATAGGTAAAAAGATTGCATCAAGTTCTTGGGAAATAGAATCTATTATACGTAGACAATTTCAAGAAGACTCAACTGATAGTATAACTGGTCATTGTCCAATAGAAATTAATTTAGCTCGTATTGGTGGTAAAAAAAGAAGTTTTGGACCAGAGAAGAAAGTTTTAAAAATTAATTTAAGATGTAGAGTTAAAGATAGAACAAATTATTATCTTGAATATTGTCAAGCTGCTGGTGACACAGATAGTCTTTGGACGTTAGCTCATAATCATACACCACAGTATATTTCTCGTGATGGATATGTCTTAATAGGTGGAAAAGATGGAGACTTAGTAACTAGAGATGATAATATTGGAGCACCTTTTCAAGTTAATATTGCTGACACTGTTGAGTGGCCTTCAGCTTCATCGGGAACTGGTGTATATTCTGCTATAAAAGTTGGTGGAGATAATAAAGCAATTTCATTTCCTCAAAACGCGATTTATCAAGATAGTAATAATTGTTTAACAACTATGTCTGACTCTGTAGATGCTGGAACTGCAGCTACAACAAATTCGTCAAGGTTTTGTAGTGGTACTGTAGAACTTGGTAGTTTAAATGTAACTATGGATGGATCAAGTGGAAAAACCAACACAAGTATATCAAGTCATGATTCAAGTGTAGCAGGGACCTATAACTCTGTTGTGTCGGCTTTTAGTTCAGTTATAGAAGCGACAGCTGTGTCCTCAGCAATAATTGCTTCAGGGGGAAGTTCAGGTTTTGAATCAAGAGTAAGTGGTAATAACTCGGTAGTTCTTGGTGCTTCAAATGTAACAGTAAGTGGTAATCGTT
>CAXGOD010000285.1:0-3988 GCA_964011245.1 uncultured Bacteriovoracaceae bacterium
CCTCAAGTATCTTATTCTTAGATACTTTCTCTAGTGTAGAGTTATCAGCTTCACAGAACTTGAAGAGCTTTACTTTAAGAGAAGGAATAACACTTGCTCATTTCGACTTAAGCGGTGATGACAAAGTCCTAAGAAGACCAGAAGAGAAAGTAGATCTATCAGGAAGTTATAAACTTAGTGATGTGGCAAGCTTAAACTATGAATGGCGTTGGGTGGCTGCTAGGTTTGATAACTCTGCCGGTGAAGAAGTAGTCCTTGAGGCGTATGATCTTTCAAATTTAAGTTTTAGATATGGACATAACCTGAATAACTATCAAATAGGGATTAATAATCTTTTTGATCGTGAGTACGTAGATATTTATGGATATGGAACGCTTGGAGTAACTCTATTTGCTAAAGCTCAATTTAATTATTGAATCTTATCATCTTTGAATTCATAAGGTTTTGCACAGCAAGAACCTTCATGGTCATGGAGTTCTTCTTCCATGCTTGTCTCTAATCTGTGACGATCATCAATACTTAGCCCGAGCGTATCACTTAAAGTGTCTGCAACAGTCGGAGCATCAAGCTTTACCTCAATACCCATCTCTTCCATTTGAGCTGCATATTCATAGGCTCGAGCTATGTCTTCGATGGCAACTTCAAGAAGTACTTCTTCAGTTTCTGTTGCGATCACTTTTACTTTTTTTGTCATGGAGGTTCATTCCTTATATTTTAGATGCTATAGTGCATTTTATGGATTTAAAACAAATTATTTATATTAATCAGAATAAGTTTGTAGGACAACTTGTTGAGAAAGTATGCAAGCAAGAAGATGTAAAGTGTTACACGCTGAGTCAGAATGAAGATTTCACATACTTAATAAATGATTTACTACCAGAAGCTATTATTATCACACAAGATGCCTTCAATGAATTTGGAGAAGATGCTCTTAAATGTATTGAAGCAGGTGATCATAAGTCTAGGCTAGTTCTAATGACTAACAATTCTGATATCGATTCAAGATTTGACTTTAAATTAAATGAAGAGCTCAATCCACAGACTTTTTTGCAAGACGTAATAAACTTACTTGGCGAGTATAATAAAAAACATTAAGATATTATATATGGATAGAGACAAACTCTTTGTTATATTAGGAATTTCCCTAACAATTGTATTTTTTGGGGTAACTGTTTACTTAAGAAGCGGTGCTTTCCGGTAGTTCTATTTTACCTGATTTCTAGGTGCAATAAAAAAACAAGATAAATTAGGGTCCTGAGTTATTAATAAACTCTCTACAAGCTCTTGGTAGTGAGTATTTATCCATTGGGCTGCAAAGTTTGAATGAGTCTGAAGAATTAAAACATTGTTCTTAAGTACTAATGGATTTACTTGCGCAAACCATTGCTCATGAACTTCATGTCCAAGAATTACAAATAGCATCTCAGAAGTTAGATTCCAACTATTTCTAGCTTTCACTACTGGGTTATCAAATGAGTCCTGTAGAACTTCTTTTAATTTTTCTGCAATATTTTTTTGTAATGTTTGTAAGTATTTATCTTTGTGCTTTAGAGTCATTATTTTCCTAAAAGTGAGATATGAACTCTATGACTTTTTAGATTAGATGACAATGATATTTTCTTAAAACTTCTGAGCCTCATCAGGTGCAAGTATAAACTTCTTTAGACTCAATTGGTTAAAAATAAAATCAGGAATTCTAATCCTGTAGAAGATTCCATTCTCATGATGCGACTGCTTCATAATATTGGCGTTAGCTAAAATTCTTGAATGACCTTCGCCTTCTTCATAGGGAATAAATAGATCGAAGTGAGCTTGCTTATCTAAAAAATAGTTTATTACGTATTCACGAAGACCCGTTATGTCCTCAGCATCGAGTGTACTAACAAGAAAGCTTGCTTTTAAATTACGCATAACAATTTTTGGAAGAAATGGGTCTTTAATTAAATCTTTTTTAGTAAAGACAACGATTTGATCTTTGTCTTCAATTCCAAGCTCTTCAAGAACTTCTTGAGTTACATCTAAATGTTTTTTGTAGTTAGGATCTGATAGATCACAAACGATAATTAAAAGGTCCGCCTCTAATGCTGACTCTAGGGTCGTTTTAAATCCGGCAACAAGAGTGTTGGGTAAGTTTTGAATAAAACCAACGGTATCTATTAGAATCATTGGTGGTTTTGAATCTGGATTTAGCGTTCTAAATGTAGAATCTAATGTTGCAAAGAGTTTATCTTCAGCAAGAACATTAACCTTACAAAGTTTATTCATTAAAGATGACTTTCCAGCATTGGTATAACCAATCAGAGCAGCTGTAACGGCCTTATTTTGTCTTTTCTTTCTTTGTTGCTCACGACTTTTACTAATTTCAACTAATTGTTTTTTTAGGAACTCAATCTTTTCGCGAATGATCCTTCTATCTAGCTCTAGCTGTTGTTCCCCTTCACCTTTAAGACCAATACCACCTTTTTGTTTGGTAAAGTGAGTCCAAAGAGATTGAAGTCTTGGTAACATATATTGCAAACGAGAAATTTCAACTTGAATTCTTGCTTCACTCGTTCTTGCATGGTGAGCAAAGATCTCTAAAATAACAGTTGGACGGTCAATAGCTTCCATATCTGTTATCTTTTTGATATTTCTTAATTGGCTAGCGGTTAATTCAAAGTCAAAGACAAGAAGCTCAGAGCCCTCAGCTTTTGCAGCAGCAGCAATTTCTTCTAACTTTCCAGGGCCAAGCATTGTTGCTGGGTCAAGTGCCTTTCTATTTTGAATATATTGCTCTCCAGCTTCAACTCCAAGAGTTCTTAATAATTCTCTTAACTCTCTTAAAGATGCTTCAGTCTTTTGACCTGTCTCGTAGCCTTCAAAATTTGAGCAAATCAAACTCACTAGCGAAGCTTGTTTATCAAATTCAATTTTATAGTCATCAAAACTACTCATAGATTAACCTCAATATTATCTAACAGACGAGTTGTTCCGACTTGAAGATTACCCAGAAGAACTAAATCTTTCTCTGTACTCTCAACTTTTTGTAAATCCTTTTGTCTCCTAACTTCAAGGTAGTTAAACCTATTGTCAGTTTTTAAGGATGCTCTTACGAACTCTAATGCTTTTTCAATTCCGTTATTTTTTAAATGTTCAGCAATCTTGTTAAGTGTCTTACTTAAAGCAAGTGCTTCTTCTCTTTGTTTTTTATTTAGATAGTTATTTCTGCTACTCATTGCAAGACCATCTTCTTCGCGAATAATGGGAAGGCCAATAATTTTCACTTTTAAGCCTTCTTTCTCAACGAGTTTTTCAACAAGCCTGAGCTGTTGGTAGTCTTTTTTTCCAAAGTAGGCAGTTGTAGGTTTAACAATATTAAAAAGTCTTTTGACGACTGTGGCAACACCATCAAAGTGAGTTGGACGAACTTCTCCTTCAATTACACCATTAAGAGATGGTACTGAAATATAATCATTAAACTCATTAGGGTATATAACTTCATTGTTTTCAGGGAAGAAGATAAAGATTCCTTTATCTGAGAATTTTTGATGAAGATCTTTTATCTTTTGCATATCATATTCAAAA
This sequence comes from uncultured Bacteriovoracaceae bacterium, assembly GCA_964011245.1. Classification (GTDB taxonomy): domain Bacteria; phylum Bdellovibrionota; class Bacteriovoracia; order Bacteriovoracales; family Bacteriovoracaceae; genus CAKZJW01. The sequence continues at coordinate 3,565 of CAXGOD010000285.1, forward strand.
GTTCTTGGGTATGCGTCTAGGTCTTCGTTTTCTCCAAACTGAGTTGGATTAACATAAATAGAAATAATACTTATATCATTATCTTTGAAAGATGCTTCTAGTAAAGAGAGATGTCCTTGGTGGAGATTACCCATCGTAGGGACAAAACCCACAGACTTGTTAGAATGAGATTTATGAAAATCAATAAAATCTTTTTCGTTTTTTAAGATCTCAATCATTTAACTCTTCCATTATATATGTTGCTAGATCTTTTTTAGTTAGGAACTGATCAGATGTAATCTTACCTTCTTTTACAAAGTAGTAATGATTTTCATTAGCTGCAAAACCTTTTTGTTCTGATTGAATTCCATTACTCACTTGATTTCCAATAAGGAGCAAGTAAACATGGCTATATTGTTATGAAAATTAATGAAACACCGGAAGA
>CAXGOD010000286.1:0-3965 GCA_964011245.1 uncultured Bacteriovoracaceae bacterium
AGAACGGATACTGGCGTTCATTCTTTGGGGCATATCATTAAGCTTTCAGCTCCACTTAAGATAGACTATACAGGTTTACTTAAAGGACTTAATTCTATTTTACCTGATGATATTAGAGTTATAGATGTAAGTGAGTGTTATGAATCTTTCTTACCAACCAATCATGCTAAAAATAAAACCTATAAATACCTTTTTACGACAGAGCAAATTCAAAGTCCTTTTCATGTAGATGCTATTGCTAATTGTAGATTTGAGCTTGATATTGAAAAAATGAAAAAGGCATGTGAACTCTTTATAGGAGAGCATGACTTTAAAGATTTTGAATGCACTGGAAGTGACGTTTCTTCAAGCTCACGCATAATATATAACTGCAAGTTAAGCTGGCAAGAAATTGATATGCATGGCATTATGTCAGGCCATTGGGTGTTTGAAGTAACCGGTAATGGATTTTTAAAACAAATGGTTCGCTTAATGGTTGGTACACTTTGGAATATTGGAAGAGGAAAGACTACTTTAGAAGAACTTGAAAAATCTTTAAAACAACCTCTAGGAAAGCGACTTGGAGCAGTGGCCCCAGCTTGTGGATTATACAAAATTTCAGTTGAATACTAACTGCTAAAACCCCCAATAACTTTGACTTTCAGTGCTTTTATCGCTATTTTCTGCGTACTTTTATTTAACAATTAACGCATAGCAAATCAGAGGTAGATATGTCTTACAACATTGAAAACATTAATGGATGTACTAAGAAGCTTGTATTTTCTTTTGACGGTGTAGATCTTACTAGTCAAATTGAAGATGCATTAAAAGAAAAACAAAAAAGTTCGAATCTTAAAGGATTTAGAAAGGGTAAAGCTCCAATCGCGATGATTAAGCAAGTATATGGTGCTCAAGCTGAAAACGACGCTCTATATAGATTTGTTTCTGAAGAATTTTATAAAGCAATTCAAGAAGAAGATTTAAAAGCTGTTGGTTACCCTAACTTTGGTAACACTAAGTTTGAAGAAGGAAGCAAAGTTTCTTTTGAAGCAACTGTTGAAATTTTTCCTGAGTTTGAATTAAACGACATGAAAGGTTACGAATTCACAAAAGAAGATGATTCAGTAAATGAAAAAGACTTTGAAGACTTAAAAGCTAACTACTTAGCTCCAAAGTCTGAAATGGTTGAGATTACTGATGATGCAACAGCTGTTGCTAACGGTATGTTCTGCGTATTTAACTTTGAAGGTGAGAAAGAAGATGGAACTAACCCCGAAAATATGAAAGCTGAAGAATTTCTTTTAGAAATTGGCTCCGGTCAGTTTATTCCAGGGTTTGAAGAAGGAATGATCGGTCTTAAAAAGGGTGAAAAGAAAACTATTGAGTTAACTTTCCCAGCTGATTATCATGAAGCAGATCTTCAAAATGCACTTGTTAAGTTCCATGTAGATCTTCTTGAAATCAAAGAGAAAAAGACTCCAGAGCTTACTGATGAGTTAGCTAAAGAATTTGGTTTTGAATCTGTTGAAGACTTCAATACGAAAAACAAAACTAGAATTGAAGAAAACAAAAAAAGAGAAGTTAAGTCTAAGCTTCAAGAAGATATCCTTAAGAAATTAATTGATGAGAATAAGTTTGATGTACCAGCTGCATTAGTTCAGTCTCAAAGAAAAAGTGTTGAGGAGGAGCTTGCAAACAATCTTAAACAACAAGGTTTCAATGAATCAATGATCAGTACTTATTTTGATAAATGGGCTGATGATGTTGATGCTAAAGCTGAATTCCAAGTTAGATCTGGGCTTATTCTTGATAAACTAGCAACTCAATTTGCTGTAGAAGCAAGTGATGCTGACTTAGATGCTAAAATCGATGAAATGGCTGAGCAGTCAGGAATGGATAAAGAGCAAATCTCAACTTATTACAAGTCTAACGAGCAAATCAAATCAAATATTATGTATGCTATTAGAGAAGAAAAGACTTTTGATAAAATTATCGAAAATGTAAAAGTTAAATAATTAAAATACTGGTCCTCCATATCTGGAGGGCCTTTCTTTACAAGAATACCTCCAAAAAGAACCCCTAAATAATCTATTACATTTTATATCAACAAATATGATTTTGTTTTTCTTCAATTCTAAGAACTCCGATTTTTCTGGTAATGAATAAAAAACATTCGTGTCATTAAGGGATTTGCTAGAGAAATTTAAATTAAGAGAAAATATAAGAAGAAATAATGAAATAACTTTTTTATTAAAACTAAATATGGGTAATAGAAGAATCAATGGGTGTGAACTTATAAGAAAGAGTGATAGATGCCCTTTTATAAAAGCTAGTAGGTTCAACAAAAGTATGTGGAGTTCTACTATATGACTAGTTAACCAGTCTATATCAAGAATCCAATAATTAAGGCTAAATAAGGGGAATAGAAAAGAATAGATTGCTGTTAAGATCGGATTAATTATAATGGAGAAGAGATTCACACTACCTGATGTAAAGTAAACGGCTATCAGCTGCGCGAAAAATAGGTTTAGAATTGTTTTTAAAGTACTCGAGGTTGAGAAAATAATAACTCCCCAAAAGAGGAAGCTATAAGCATAGCTTAGTGGACTTGCTATAAAACCTCCCAACAAAGCATCTAGTAGAAAGGTAAGAACAAATCCAAGTTGATTTTTATAACGACCTTTTAAAAAAAATGTAATGATTTGAAAATAGATGACTCGCTTCAGAGAGTAGAGGCCTGGAATTGTAATGAACGTAAAAAGAGCCATGAGAAAGATACCAATATGGTATTTTCGAGGTAAAAAAACTAAGAAGATACCAAGTATAGAACTTAGGTGAATTCCGGAAGGTGTAAGTAAATGAATAAGCCCAAATTCCTTAAGTGCTTCTTTGTATACTCTTTTGATATTAGACTTATCGCCAGTTTGAGTTGCTTGGTAGAATGCTAGACCTTGATCTATTTCTTTAGATCTATTCATTTTCTTTAGAGGGGCTTTCATCTGAAAACAGAAACCTAAAAGAAAAATGCTTATTAGAAGTATTATTCTTACCATCCATACTAATTAGCAAAAGCTGTTAACCCAAAGATTTATAAATACTTAAAATTAAAAGGCTTGTTGCGACGCAAGTTGGCCATAAAGTTGATAATGCATCCTAAAAAGGATAAAAGCCTATTATAAAAGGAATAAATATGACGATATCAAGATTAGCTTTAAACACTATGTATGAATCATTTTTTCAGGAGGATGATTTAACTAGAAACTTTGCATACGTATCAAAGCTTCCAAACGATACTGTTCAATGCTCATTAAAACTAAAAGATGACCTTATTTTGGCTGGACTTCCATTTTTCTTTGAGACTTTTAATTATCTTTTAGATAATGGTAATGATTATTCAAAGTTTATGGAGCTTGAAGGAAAGAAGTTTTCAAAAAAGCAAAATGAAGAAATTCATTTCGAGTTACCATTTAATGTTGTTTTAACAGGTGAGAGGATTGCTCTAAACCTTTTGCAAAGATGTTCTTCAATTGCAACTTATACAAATAAGTTTGTGGAAAAAGCAAAAAAATATAATGTCGAGATTCTAGATACTAGAAAAACGACTCCTGGGCATAGAGCTTTAGAGAAATATGGTGTTCAAGTTGGTGGAGGAAAGAATCATCGTTTTGGGCAAGTAGATAGTTGGATGGTTAAGGATAACCACAAGTCTTTTTTTGGAGGACTTAAAGAAGCTCTTAACTACTTTGATAGTATTAATTCCTTTTATACTCCTGTTATTGTTGAAATACATTCACTAGAAGAGTTAAAGGCTGGACTAGAACTAAATATCAAACACTTTATGTTAGATAACTTTACTCCTGATCAGATTAGAGATGCGATTAAAATAAAAAAAGAGGGTATTACTTTTGAGGTTTCAGGAGGAATCACTCTTGATTCTCTTGATGACTTCTTAATTGAAGGCATTGATGCCATAAGTGCAGGTTCCA
>CAXGOD010000287.1:0-3958 GCA_964011245.1 uncultured Bacteriovoracaceae bacterium
TGGAGCAGTTGAAGTCTTACTTAACCAAAAGTTTAATATTCAATTTCCAAAACATGGAGACATCTTTGATATCTCTGAACGCTTTGCCATCTCTCATTCAGTTAAAGCGGGTGGACATTGGATTGAAAGAGTTCTTCCTAAGTTCAATCAAGGCTGGGCAATTCATAACCAAGATCTTCCGTTTAATGCTTATAATAGTGATGGATCAAACAATAGAGGTGTATGGAGCAGGCCTCGTGATTTCTATAAGATGCCAAGAATAAATTTAGATTTAAATGTAAAGTCTCAAAAAATATTTGCCCGTGGAAAAAATAAATACTCAAAGTATGTGGTAAAGCCTGGTGATATTGAGAATGTTAAAGCAGCACTTGTGAATAATAATGCACCTGTATTAATTAACTATAATCATAGAGGTTGGTGGCACGTTGTAAATATTGTTGGATATGATGACAATGCTCGTGGTGAGTGTTTGCATACACCTGCTCATGAATGTTCTGGCAAAGGGGCATTCTATGTAAGAGATTCACTTGGGAAAGCTACTCATTTACGTGACTACGACTGGTTTAGAGTTAATGTTAATACAGCTTTTGCAGTTACTTTAGAATAGAGGCTTTTAAATGAAGTCTCTTGCCTGTTTCATTATATACACCAAAGCCATCTACTGTTTCTTGAAATACAATATTAGACGGTAAGTAGATTGGTGCTACAAAACGAAAGTCTACTTTAAGTGGATATTTAATCTCTTTCATTTCAGATAGACCTCTGGCTGCAGTAAACATACCGTGCATAATAGGTTTTTTAAGTCCCATTAGTTTTGCAGAAAACTTTGAGAAGTGAATAGGATCGAAGTTATTAGATAAAAAGGCATACTTCCTTCCATGGTCACTTGCTAAGTTCCACTTTGGTTGATCGCTAACTTCTATCGGTTCAAAGTTAAAGCGAGAAAGACCTCTTTTAATTTGTTTAAAAGCAGTTGTTGTACTACGCCATACTATTTTTCCATCAATCTTTAAAACAGAGATCATTTCAAATTCATAACCTTTTTCAACTCTTCTAAAGAGAGGAATCGAACAATGCATTTCCCATTTACCTCGAGTAAGTGGGGCCAATGTTTCGATTCGTTCATTTTTATGGATGATTCCAAAAGGAGAAAATGGAAAGTGACTATCGGTTACCATTGATATTTGCATATGAGTTAAAAGTACATATGGGTACGTTGGTGGAATTTCTTCTTTTGTCCATCTGATAAAGTTACAGTATTTTTTAAGATCTTTTTCAGAGAAGTTTAATATAGATGTTCTTTTTATTTTTTTAGCTTGTGAAAAATAATGTCTTACGATGTCTTTTTTATTACTTAAAATCGATTTAGACATATTTCCTAATATAGATATTCTAGGCATGGTCATCATTGTTTTTTCCTTTGTGTCTCTAAAAGTGTTTTAACTAATGCTGATTAGGTTCGCTCTAACATATGTTAAGTGATTTCAGTTGTTTACCGAACATTTGTTAAGTTCATGTTGTAACTACTTATTATAAGGAGTTCTACAAATTCGAAATTATTGAAAAAATATTTATTGGTTTCCTGTAGATTTTACACCGAGCGTAAAAAGATGTTTCCAGAAATACAGTCTCTATATATGTAACTCAGAAAATCAAATCAATTTAGTTGGGGAACTAGAAACCTGGAGACTACATCATGCCTTTTAAGAAAAACTTTTTAATCCTAGCATTGTCTGTAGTTGCGACAACTGCATTTGCAAATATGCCAAAGTGGTCATATGACGCTGGTCCAAACCCAGACACACAAATGGGTAAGGAGTTAATTGATATAACTGCTAATATTCCAAATATGCCAATGTTATCTAAGAAGGTAATTGGACGTAGTCAAAAGTTTAGACCTGCTTTTGGACCAATCCCTTGGAGAATGGTTCAAGAAGAAAATAAAGTTAAAATGCTTTTTATCGGTCAAGATGGAACTCATATTGCTGAAGCAGCTGGACGTCCAGCAACAGCAGGTTTTGGTGGACGTGCCCAAGATCTAGCAAAATATTTTGGAGTTAATGAAGGTGCTGCATTTATCAATTCATACTCTTTTACCATTAAAGGGCAATATGGTGTTTATAATACTCCTTATATATTAAGAAAAAATGGCGATACAAAAGTGCAATTTTCAAACTTTGTAGATAGTAAGTTTTGGTTACTATCAATGGGCCTTAGTTCACCAGTTACTAAGTGGAGAAATAACTTAATTGATTGGATTATTAGAAACAATAAAGATTCAATGAAATTAATCGTTACTTTTGGTGGCGCCGCAAGAGATGCAATTGCTACTTATGCTAAAAGTAAAGGAGCTATTGTAGAGGCTTATGCTCAAAAAGATGCAGTCAATATTCAAATGCCTGAGACACGTTCTCAATATGCTGGAGGAAATAATACTTTCCCTTCACTTGTTGCAAAGGATGGAAAAGATCTTTATGCAAAGATGCTTGGAAAAAAAATTAACTACTCTAATTTAAAAGATCAAAAGGCACTTGTTGCTGATGTTAAAGCTCGTGTTGATGAGTACTTAAAAGAGATGGTTTTTACTAAAGGTGGAGCTGCTAAAAATGGTCTTGTGAATATGGCCCAATTAGGTGGTTATAATCTTAGTAAGATTTATGTAAATGGAAAGAGAACAAGATCTTTAAAAGGTTTAGAGCTAGATGATGGAACTAAAATTTACAATGATATTTTAGTTGTTGAACTTCCTCACCCAAGTAGCTTAAGTAGAACTGTTATGGAAGCTGATTCATATGCCCTGGGTAAAGCTGCAGCATCTAAAAGAGTAATGAATAAAGTAAAAGCTCTTAATAAATATGCTAAAAAAGGTTGGGAAATCCAAGCAGACCCTGGGCAGACAAACTTTTATGCTCAAGGTGATGCATATGCTTACAGTAGAACAGATATCGGCCCTGAGTTTTATGACTTTGGTACACCAGAAAACAGAATGGTTTCTAAGTCAACAGCAAGAAGAATGTCAGGTAACGCTCATGTCGTAATTATAGGGACAAGAGATAAAGGTAACTTTTCAAGTTCAGATATTAAAAAATTAACTAAGGCTAAAACTTCTTCAGTATTTGATGCAGCAAACCTATTCACAACTAGACCAAAAACGATGGATCTTAGATATACATTTGATCCAGGTCCTGGTGCAAAGTTTGCAAAGCTTATGGTTAAAAACTTTAAGTTAAAGAATATCTCTAAAGTTAAACTAGGTAAGTCGTTTGAGCAACACGGTATTGACGCTTATAATATCAAATCACATCCAAGTGTAGGGGCTTTTGGTCACTATAGAGGATCATTCAAAAACCCAGAAGTTGTCGTTATGGCAGATCCTTCAGGGTACGATGATATCTCAACAGCAAGAGCATTAACTGGAGATAGAGGACAGTACCTTCAATCTATCATGAATGATGCTGGTGTTCGCGATAACTACCTTGTTATCAAAACAGTTCCTGTTGCAATGGATGGAGCAACTAAAAAAGAATGGGAGTCTGTGATTGAGCAAACAAAATGTTATAGAGATGCAGTAATGAATGAAGTCATTAAAACAACATCTCCAAAAGTTGTTATTGCTGATGGACTTTATGCTTTAAGAGAAGCGCTAAGAATTTACAAAGGATCGGGTGTTCAAGTTCTTTCATGGAGAAGAAGAGGAAATAACCCTAAAAACCAATACGATAATATTGTTAAAAAGCTAAATACGCTAGGTGTTCTCGGAGAGTTTACTTCAAAAGCTAGAATGACTGATATCCCAAGAAGTCACTTATCTTTTTATGCAAGAACATGGGAAGGAACTTCAGGTGATAGAGTTGTTACAAGTCGTGGTAAAGCTTATAAGGGAATCGCATTTGCCGTAGTTGTTCCAGCTTGGGCCTATAAACAAGAATCTAGTTTAACTAAAAAGTCAGAAACTGGA
>CAXGOD010000288.1:0-3953 GCA_964011245.1 uncultured Bacteriovoracaceae bacterium
GCTGAAGAGAAAAGAATAGCAAAAGCAAAATTAGAAAGAGAAGCATTGGATGAAGAGGAAGATGACGATGAGTTAGACTCAAATCCTAAAAAAAAGAAAATTTTAATTGCTTTAGCAGTTTTGGCAATCTTATTTGTAGTACTTTTTCCAGATGATGGGAAAAAGAAACTTAAAAAAATAGTACCAGTGCCTCCTCGTATAAACTTCCCTCAGCGATTTGATATTCCAAATAAAGAAGTTTCAGATCTAGATCATAAAAAGGCTATTGAATTATTAAAAAAACCTTCATATATTAATAAAATCAAAGCTTCTAAGTTTCTCCTAAAATCAGCTGAAAATAAATTCAATGATAACCCGGCTTTAGGTAGATTAATTTTTGTGTACTCGGAGCTATTGGCTAATTCCGCTACTAAAACTGAGGATGCTAATACTATATTTAAACTCGTTCAAATTTTTAAAACGAAGGCCCTTATAGATCCTCTTTATTGTTCAGGTATCTCATTATTTTATTTGAAAATTGGTAAGGCAAATGCTGCTGTCAAAGTCGTTGAAAAATACAGAGATGTTAAAAAAGGGCCATCTACTTTAGAAGTTCTTTCTGTTTATTTAAAGGCACTTACCACCATTGGTGATTTAATAAAAGCTAAGAATATTGCTGTAAAGATTTTAACAATACCTAGTGCAAAAAGACCATTGTTTGTCGATTTAGCATTAATTGATTATTACTTATTTCTAAGTAATTATGAGAAGGCATCTGAAATTGTCGCAGGTGGAATTAAAAAATATTCAAGGTCAGTTCCCCTACTCCTTAGAAGTGCTAAGTTACTAGTATATCAAGAGGATTTTAAATCATTAAACAAAGTTTTAAAAAAGGTAAGAATATTAGAAGCAGGCCGTTCTAAGATTTCATATTCTAAATACTTAGAATATAGAGCACTTGAAGAAGTTAATAATCAAAAGATTAAGAAGGCCACTGCACTTTTTAAGAAAGCATTAAAAGTGCATGAATCACTTGAGTTAAGAACGAGACTTGCTGCTTTGAGCGAGTCTACAGATAATGATGCAAACCTACTCATTACTGAGAGTAAGTCTTTGCAATTTATTATAAGCTCAGAAAATTTTATTAAAAAAAATAATTGGAAATTTGCTTTTAAAGATGCACTTGAGGCGACTAGAATAGCACCACACTATATTAAAGCTAAGCTTCACCTTGCTAGACTTCAAATAAAGCAAAGTATCTTCTCTGAAGCGATAAATAATCTAGAAGAACTATACAAAGATGATCCTCATAATGATGAAGTTATCTTTACTTTGATGGATGCTTATATTGAAGCTTATAAGTTTTCTGATGTTAAAAGGCTTTTTGGAATGACGGCAGCCTCAGACATTAGACATAATCCGACTTACTATAGTCTTACAGCTAAATATTATGTTTATAAAAATGACTTTAACAACGCTATAAGTTGGTTGCAGATGGCGATAAATAAAAATCCTCTCGATGACTATAATATTTACGAGATGGCGAAAATGTTTATTAAGTATTCAAAGTTTGATAAGGCCAAGATGCAATTGAATAAAGCAATGGATCTAGATCCCTCAAATATAATGTATCGTATTAGTTTTTCTGAAATTCTTTATGAATTAGATGGATCTGATGCATCTATTGGGTATTTGTATGATGTCTTACAAGACTTTCCAGATAATCCTAAGGCCTTAAGCCAAATAGGAATTTATCATTACAGAAGTGGACAACAGAAAAGTTTTGAAAGCATAAAAGAAAAACTTACTCAACTGCCACATAGAGACACTTCCTTGCAAGAGTTCTTGATTAAAGCAGCAAAACTTGATGGGAAAAATGATATTGTAGTTGAACAAAGTAAAAAGCTTATTGAGCTAAATCCAGGAGACCTTAAGGTTCGTTTAGAACTTGGAAAGATGTATATGGATATGGATAAATACAAAGAAGCATTAATGGAATTTAAGTCTATAGAAACGAGATTAGAAACTTATCCAAAACTTCAATACTACATGAGTAAACTTTATCTATTAACTGATAATATCGACAAAGCAGCCGAACTTGCTAAAAAGGAAATTAAGGCCAACCCTGCTGTGGAGGACGGATATATTTTACTCGGTGATATTTATAGGAAAAAAAGAGAGTTTCTTAAAGCTGAGAAACAGTATAAGAAGGCACAAAAAATAAATGGTGACAATGTAGATATGCTTTTAGGACTTGCAGTTGTAAATTTTAAAAAGAGTCAGTACGAAATAGCACTTGATCTATTTAGGAAAGGTAGAGATTTAGACCCTTCTCGATCGGAAATCCATAAGCTTCTAGGTGATGCATATAGAAAAACAAGCCAAAGTTCTCTTGCTATTGAGTCTTATAAAATGTTTCTTGAGCTTTCTCCTAACTCAAAGTATAAAGATGAAATTAACACGTATATAAGGATGATGGAGTAATATATGCATGACATAAAACATATTGAAAGCGATGTAGAAGGTTTTAAAGCAAACCTTGCTAAAAGAAAATTTGAGACAAGTATTGTTGATAAGGCCATCGACTTAAACTCTGATAGAAAGAAACTAACAACATCTGTTGAAACAAACCAATCAAAAATTAAGGCCAAGTCAAAAGACATTGGTATGTTGATGAAAAATGGTGAGAAAGATAAAGCAGAAGCGACAAAAAAAGAAGTTTCAAATTTAAAAGAGGCCATGGCACAAGATGAAGAAGAACTTGCTAAGGTTAAAACAAAGCTTGAAAGCATTCTTTCAACTCTTCCAAATACATTAGCTGAAGATACACCTATTGGGGATGATGAATCTGCCAATGTTGAAGTACATAAATGGGGAACTCCAAAAGAGTTTAGCTTTGAAATTAAAGATCATGCTGATTTAGGTGAAAGCTTAGGAATGCTAGACTTTGAAAGAGCTGCTCAACTTACAGGTGCTAGATTTTGTGTATATAAAAAACATCTTGCACGTATGGAAAGAGCGCTTGCAAACTTTATGTTAGATTTTCATTTGGATAATGGATATGAAGAAATTATTCCTCCATTTATAGTTAACGATCAAACACTTTATGGTACTGGACAATTACCAAAGTTTGAAGAAGATTTATTCAAACTTACTCTTGAAGATAAAAATTGGTATTTAATTCCAACTTCTGAAGTTCCAGTGACGAACTTAAAAGCGAATGAGATTTTTGATCCTTCAGAATTTCCTTTTAAGTATACTGCTTTTACCCCTTGTTTTAGATCTGAAGCGGGCTCACATGGAAAAGACACAAGAGGCTTGATACGTGTTCACCAATTTAATAAGGTAGAAATGGTTAATATTGTTCATCCTGACGAATCAGACAAGGTTTTAGATGAAATGGTTAGCTCAGCTCAAACTCTACTTGAAAAGCTTAATCTACCTTATCGTACAGTTAGATTATGCTCTGGAGATGTAGGTTTTGGTGCCAGAAGAACATTTGACTTAGAAGTTTGGATCCCAAGCCAAGGAACTTATCGAGAAATCTCTTCATGTTCTAATTGCTGCGACTTTCAAGCGCGACGCGCAAGTATTCGTTTTAAGAAGCAAGGCGAAAAACCTCAGTTTGCTCATACTTTAAATGGTTCAGGATTAGCTGTGGGACGTACTCTTGTGGCCATCATGGAAAACTATCAAAATGAAGATGGATCTATAACTGTGCCAGAAGTTTTAAGATCATATATGGGTGGCCTTGATAAGATTTCCTAGTAAATAAATAATTGATTTATTAGCAAATTGAGATTATATTCTATTTTACAAAGTTTTCAGTGGAAGTGTGCCCGAGTGGTTGAAGGGAGCAGTTTTGAAAACTGTCGTGGGTTTGCGCCCACCGTAGGTTCGAATCCTATCACTTCCGCCATTTTTCTTTTAAATTACAAAACAGGTTCAGCAATATAGATACGGAGACGTGGGTG
>CAXGOD010000289.1:0-3952 GCA_964011245.1 uncultured Bacteriovoracaceae bacterium
CTTCATACTATCCAGCTGGTAAGGGTAATGGTGCTGTAATTATTGATACGGTTAACGAGCAAACATCAAGTCGTATAGGTACTACGGCTAAAATTGGTACTCAACAAGACTCTGATAACCAAACTTTTGTTATTGGTGCAAACGGTATTATCTCTGGTGATAATGCGACAGCTCCAGATTCTTCAGCAATTAGTATGGATGAAAATAAGCAGATTCTTATTGCGAATCCAGGTTACTAAAAATATTTATAATATCGAGTTATAAAGAGAGGGAAGTTTACTTCCCTCTTTTTTTTGTTCTTTTAATATGGAGTTTATAAGAGTTGAATTCCTTAATACTTTTCCACTTCCCTTCTTCTTGTATATAGGGCTCTCCGTCATAGTCTTTAGTATCGCAATTTTTCTTATTGTTATTCAAACATTTCAGGTCTAGAGTTGCCTTAATAGCATAAAGGTCTGTCAAGAGTTTAATTTTTAAGACAGGTTCTTGGGTATTCTCTAAAGTTTTTTCTAAAAGTTCATAGGTAAGACTTAAGTCTCCCTTTTCTTTATGTTTAAGTTTAATAATTAATGAAGATACAAAGAGTGATGCTTGTGGAAAGTTTTTTAACTTTTCATATACTAAAATAGCTTCTTTGGTTTTTTCAAGTTCAAAGGCGAGTAAAAAAGCAAAACTAAAGTTTAGTAAGTAGTCATCAGGATAGAATTTAATCCCTTTTCTAAAAATAAGCTCCGCCCCTTTAAGATCATCTTTAATAATACTTAGATATTGCCCACCAAACTGATAGTTTTTTAAAAATAAAGGGTCAAGAACTGATATTGTATTAAATCTAAGGTAAAGCCATGAGTTTAAATCATTTTCTTTGTAGTGTTCCAGGTCTGACTCTAAAAGAGTTGAAATCCATAGGATATCTGAAAAAAGCCTTCTTTGCCCTAGATCAAAAATACTTAATAATTCATGACTAATGTTTAAAGCACTACTTTGCTTAGACACTTTGAATGAAGGCTTATCTAAATTTTTATTTAAAAGTCCTGCACAAATAAAAAAGACTAAAATGAAAAATAAAGTAAGAATGTTATTTTTAATTGCCATATTTGCTCTTTAGGTTAATCATTTAAAGTATATGATAGAGTTTGCTGAAATAACAAAATTTTTTAAATCTGACATTTTAACTCAGCCTTTTACGGCTTTAAAAAATGTTTCGTTCAAAGTTACTGATGAAAAGGTTGTTGGATTTTTAGGTGCAAATGGTGCAGGCAAAACAACATCTTTAAAAATTGCCATGGATTTTATTAGGCCAAGCAGTGGGTCTGTTCACTTTAGTAAAAAGCTTGGGAGCAGCAAAAGAGACATTCTGGCCAATATTGGTTTTCTTCCAGAAAGGCCTTATTTTTATCCACACCTAAAGGGAAGAGAATTTTGTCACTTCATGGGAAGTTTATCAGGCTTAACTAAAAAAGAAATTGATGAACAAATAAAGATATGGGCACCTCGTTTTAAAATTGATTTTGCGCTGGATAGAGAAACAAGAACCTATTCAAAGGGGATGCTCCAAAGAATTGGGTTCTTGGTGACACTTTTGCACGATCCGAAATTAATTGTTTTAGATGAGCCTCTTTCTGGTTTAGATCCCATTGGTAGAAAAGACCTGAAAGATATTATAGTAGAAATTAATAAACTAGGAAAAACAGTCTTCTTTAGTAGTCATATTGTCTCTGATGTAGAAGAAATTTGCGACAATGTCATCTTTCTAAAAGATGGAGAACTTTTTTATGAGGGCTCTGTTGATAAAATTATACAAGATAATATTAAACCATTTTCAACTATTAGATATAGAAAGGATAATGAGTTCTATTCAATAGAAGTGTCTGACAAAGAAAAACAAAATAAAATAAATGAACTATTGGCAAATAAAAGTGAAGTTATAAATATAGAGATCACTAGGCCCTCCTTAGAGGAGATTATTTATAATGTTAAATAAAAGCGAAATTCAAAAGATTAAAACAGTTTCTTACTACACTGCTAAAGAAATTATTAAAAGTAAAATTTTATTAAATACATTAATAATAGGCGTTGGTTTATTCATTGCAACTTATGTTGCATATAATTTTACTTATGGTGCTCCAGATAGAGTCGCTTTAGATTTTGGTCTTGGGACTTTATCTCTCTCAACTGTGGGAATAGCTTTATTTATTGGTGCAGGAATTATTTCTAATGAGATTGATAGTAGAACTGTTTACTTGGTAATATCAAGGCCAGTATCTCGTTCCTCATTTTTATTAGGTAAGTTAATTGGTCTTTTTATAGTACTTGCATTAAATGTTTTAATATTAAGTACAATTACATTATCTCTCTATTTTTTCATTGGTGGTGAATACTCGAGTTTAATTTCATGGGCCATATTGTTTATTGGAATTGAAGCAACTCTGATGTTAGCTGTTGTTGCTTTCTTTTCATTAATTACAAGTAAAGTAATGGCTGTGATCTACTCTATTGTATTATACATAGTAGGCCACTCAATTGATGGGGCTAAACTTGTTACTTTTGTACAGAAAAGACCTGCCGTGGAATTTGTTTTAGATTTTTATCACTTTCTACTCCCTGGCTTTTATAAATTAAATCTTAAAGACTATATATTGTATGAACAGAAAATTAGTTCTTCTTATTTGTTTGGCTCAAGTATATATGGTGTAATATATGGTTTAGCAGTTGTGCTCTTATCAATTTTCATTTTTAAAAAGAAGAACTTGGATTAATGTTAATTTTAAAAGTATGGATATTCTTTTTTGGCATGCTTATTGGAAGCTTCCTTAATGTTGTTATTTATAGAATTCCACGAAACATGAGTATCGTTACACCTAGATCAAAATGCCCAAGTTGCGGCAACTTGATAAAATGGTACCAAAACATTCCGGTAATTAGTTGGCTATTTCTTAGAGGAAAATGTAGAAATTGTGGTTTTAAAATACCTATTAAATACCCATTAATTGAGCTTTTATGTGGTTTTATCTCTATAAATTTATTCCCAGAAACTCTTGATCCTAATGAATTACTAGCTTTTGTTTATTATTTCTCTGTTGCATGTGTACTGTTGTCTCACTTTGTTATTGATATTGAACACAAATTGCTTCCAGATAAAATAAACCTATACCTCCTACTAATAACTTTACCCTTCGTTATTTTTACAACGCCATTGATGTATTGGTTAATGGGCGGCGCTATCGGATTCTTAGGACCTCTTATTGTTACTTGGGTATTTTACAAACTTAGAGGACAAATTGGTTTAGGTGGTGGAGATATTAAGCTCTTTGGAATTCTAGGTCTCTTGCTTGGACCTGTTGGTATCATGCATAATATTTTTATGAGTTGCTTTGTGGGAGCAATTATAGGGATTTTGTTAATAGCTACTAAAAGAATGAATAAAGACACAGCTTTGGCGTTTGGTCCATATATAATTGTCGTTGCGTCATTTCAAATCTACTTTCCAAACTACTTTAAAATGATAAATCCTTTTAATTTATAACAATTTGCACTAAAACCTTGATATTACGAAAGTATTTTAGGTATAATTTATTGTTAGGATTTTTCACAGGAAGAAAGATTGGCAGGATTAGCAGATCAATTCAAAGACTTTATGGCTAACTTCGAGAAAGGGCAGTTAGTTGGTATAGACATAGGTCTAAGTGCGGTTAAAGTTGCGCTTCTTTCAAAAGTAAAAAAGAACTCATTTAGATTAGATCATTATGCAGCTGTGCCTCTAACTGAGGCCGCAATAATCGAAGATGAAATTCAAAAACCAGAAGAAATTATTGAGGCCATTGGAAAGGCCCTTGATGATGCTGGAATTCAGAAAAGAATTATATGTTTAGGTTTAGATGGGCCTAATACAATGACTAAGAGACTTAAGGTTCCTTCTGGAACTAAAGATGAGATAGAGGATAATGTTCTTTGG
>CAXGOD010000290.1:0-3923 GCA_964011245.1 uncultured Bacteriovoracaceae bacterium
AAAAATTAAACAAAATGGATCTTCCAGCTTTTGAAGCAACAGCTTTAAAAGGTGAAGGTGTATTTGAAACATTAAAAATGATTAGTAAGTTAGTATTGTTAAATATTAAGGGCGGATTAGAGAGCTAAGGGGACAGTTAAATGAGTCTTAAAAAGAAAGAATTATCTGAATTAAAAGACAAAATTCAAGCTGAGAGAGAAAGACTAGCAAATAGTTTCAGTGTTGATGAAGAAAAGTTTGTCGTTAAGTCTGAAGAACAGAAAGACGAGGTAGATCAAGCATCTGCTGAATATGAAAGATCACAAATGTTACGTTTTAGAAATAGAGACATTTTCTATGCTAAAAAATTAAGCGGAGCACTTGAAAAGATCGGCTGTGGAGAATATGGCGAATGTGAAGAGTGTGGAGAAGATATTAGATTCGAAAGATTGTTGGCACGTCCAACTGCAGAGCTTTGTATCACTTGCAAAGATGAATCTGAAAGAGAAGAACAAGGAAACTTTATAGCCAGACAATCTAAGTCTTTGGGTAAAAGAGTCGAATTATCAAAAAGTTTATAGAATAGGACGCTAGATGAGTAAAGTTGCTATAATTGGTGGAAGCGGAGTTTATAATTTAGATGCGGTTAACCTTGTAAAGGAGCATGAAATTAACACTCCTTTTGGGAGCCCAAGTAGTAATATTTTGGAGTTAGAGCTTAAAGGCTCTCACTTTTATTTTGTTCCTAGGCATGGCGTAGGTCATGCTATAAACCCATCTGATATAAACTACAGAGCAAATATTTATGCACTTAAAATGATGGGTGTTAAAAATGTTGTATCAGTTTCAGCAGTT
The DNA here is from genome assembly GCA_964011245.1 of uncultured Bacteriovoracaceae bacterium. Classification (GTDB taxonomy): domain Bacteria; phylum Bdellovibrionota; class Bacteriovoracia; order Bacteriovoracales; family Bacteriovoracaceae; genus CAKZJW01. The sequence continues at coordinate 835 of CAXGOD010000290.1, forward strand.
GGATCTTTAAAAGATAAACATGCTCCTGGAGATTTTGTTTTAATCGATCAGTTCATTGATTGGACTAAAGGATTAAGAAAAAGAACTTTTTTTGAAGATGGTGTTGTTGGACATGTCAGTTGTGCATATCCAGTAAACTCTGATCTTCGTAATAGAATAGCCGAGGCAGTAGAAAAGACTTCTGTAAACTATGTTAATGGTGGCTCATATGTATGTATAGAAGGTCCACAGTTTTCAACTAGAGCTGAATCTGAAATTTATAGATCTTTTCAGGCTGATGTTATTGGTATGACTAACGTACCTGAGGCCTTTTTAGCTAAAGAAGCTGGAATGGCCTATGCTTCAATTGCTATGATTACAGATTATGACTGTTGGAAAGATGAGCATTGTACAGTTGAAGAAATAATGAAAGTAATGGCCGGAAATTATAAATCAGCTCAAGATGTAATTACCGAGCTGATACCGTCACTTGTCACAAATCCTGTAGAGTTTGAGGCTGAAAACAAATATGCGGTTATAACTCGACCAGATCTAATTGGTACAGAAACACAAACTATTGTTGATACCCTATTAAATTAAAATGACTGAAGACTACGGAAAACACTATTCAGTTATGTATAAAGAGTGTCTTGAGGCACTTAAAGATGCTGCTACCGAAAAAAGTGCTAACTTCGCAGATATGACCTTTGGAGCAGGTGGACACACAACTGGTTTGGCCAAAATGTTGGAGCATGCTCATGTGTATGCTGTAGATCAAGACCCAGATGCTATAAAAAATGGCCTTCAAAGGTTAAAAAATGAGTCTTTAGAAGATAAAGTAACTTTAATAAAGACTAATTATTCAGATTTTCCAAAGTGGGTTAAAGAAAATAATCCAGAACTTAAATTTAATGGGATTTTGATGGACCTTGGTGTTTCGTCCCATCAGTTTGATACCGTATCAAGAGGTTTCTCATATAGAGCTGAAGCCCCACTTGATATGCGAATGGATTATGAAAATGATGAAATTGAGACGGCAGCTGACTTTTTAAATAATTATGATGAAGAAAGTATTGCAAATGTAATTTATAAATATGGTGAAGAAAGGCTTTCGCGTAGGATTGCAGCTGAAATTGTAAAAAAGCGTGATGAATCACCTATGAAAACAACGAAAGAACTAGAAGATATTTGTTTTCACTGCTACCCCAAAAAAGATCGATTTAAGCGTCCACACCCAGCGACAAGGACATTTCAGGCTTTAAGAATCTTTGTAAACAAAGAGCTAGAAGTTCTTGAGGAAACTATTGAAGAGTTATTTAATCTTCTAGATCATGGTGGTGTCTTAGCTGTAATTAGCTTTCACTCACTGGAAGATAGAATCGCAAAACATAAATTTAAAGAAATTTTCCAATCTGATAAAAATCTTGCTAAAATATTAAGTAAGAAGCCTATTTTGCCAACTCAAGAAGAGATAGATGAAAATGCTAGATCTAGAAGTGCAAAATTAAGACTCCTTATGAAAATATAGTCCTAACCATGGAGGGATAAGTGGCAAGAAGACGAGCAAAGAAATCTCGTTCAAACGGAATATTAAAAAAATTTTTTGAAAAATATATTCTAACATCACAAACAATGCCATTGATATTTGTATTATCTACTATTGGTATTTTGTTCGTCCTCATTCGTATGAAGGGAATTGAACAGGATTACAAATTTAATGAACTCACAAAACAAGTTAAAATCGAAAAAATTGAAAATAAAGAATTAAAAGCTCAAAGGGCGAGGATGCTTTCAGTAAAGAAGTTAAAAGGTTTCTCTAAAAAGTTTAACCTTAAACAACCGGATGAAAAGCATATAATAATTATTCCATAACTATGAAAAATAAAATAACGTTTGCCTTTTTTTCTGTTGCCCTTCTTTTTACAGCTGTAGTTGTAAAGGCGTTCTATGTTCAGGTTATTAACAGCGATAAGCTTATGGCCTATCACAATAGCCAAGTTGTACGTGAAATAAAAATCTATCCTAAACGTGGAAATATCCTAGATCGTTCGGGAAATCCTCTGGCAATTAATGTCTTAAAACATAATATTTTTACATTTCCAAAGAATACAAAATTATTTAAAGACAACCTTAAAAGAATTGAAAAGATTGTTCCCTCTCTTAATGCTGAAAGAATTCTCAAAAAAAATAGCAAGAGAAAAGGTAAATTTACTTGGATCGCTAGAAAGATTGATCTAACAAGCGATGAGGTTAAAGCACTTAAAAAAATTGAAGGTATCATCGTTGAAGGACAATCAAGTAGAATGTATCCAAACCATGAATTGGCTGCACAAATATTAGGCTTTGTTGGAATCGACAATGATGGCTTGGCGGGAATCGAGTACCAGTTTAATGAAAAATTAAAAGGTGTTGCTCAAATAAGTAAATACTACAAAGATGCTAAAGGCCGCAAAATTAAACATAAAAGCACTTTTGTAGAAAGTAAATCTGAAGATATTCAATTATCGATTGATAAAGATATTCAAGCTTCTTTAGAAACGTATTTGAAAGAAGGTGTTGTTAAACATGATGCCAGCTCTGGTGGGGCAGCTGTAATTGATGCACAAACTGGTGAGATTTGGGCTATGGCAAATTATCCTACATTTGACCCAAACAGAATCAGAAAGGCTAGTAAGAATAACCGTAAGCTTTCATTCGTAACAGATCCATTTGAACCGGGCTCCGTTTTTAAAACTCTTACAATAGCATCTGCACTTGAGCATAAAGTTGTTAAGCCGAATACTAATTACTACTGTGAAAGAGGTAAGTTTAGAGTTGGAAATCACTATATTAATGAATCAGATAATAATCATGTCTACGAGTGGCTATCTGTTGAGGATATTTTAAAGTTTAGTTCAAATATCGGAACAACAAAGATTGCATTTGATTTAACATACCCACAACTAAAGAAAACATTGAGTAAATTCAAAATAGGTCAAAAAACAGGAATAGAAATTCCTGGGGAATCTAGAGGGATTTTAGATAAAAAAGAAAATATCACACCTTTAAGACTTAGTAATATTAGTTTTGGTCAAGGAGTAGCAACAACAGGTGTTCATATTTTATCGTCA
>CAXGOD010000291.1:0-3921 GCA_964011245.1 uncultured Bacteriovoracaceae bacterium
TATGCTGTTGAAGGTGAAAGATCAAGTGTATTTGTTAAGTTCATTTATAATAAATGTAAAGTTGAGCTAGAGCTTACTGGTGCTGTTTCAGAGATTGAGAAATTAGAAGATGGTAGAAAGCACTTAAATGTGACTTTTGATCAAGCGGAAGTTGAAAGGTATGACTATTTCATGTCTTTATATGAAAAACGTCAAAAAAGTATTAATGACTTTATGGAATTGGCCAAGGGCTACTAGGCAACTTCTAGACACCAAAGTATCGAGTACTCGGTCAAGAAATATATAGTACAATACTAGTTAACTAACTAGGATAATCATGGCAGATAAAGTCACATTAAATATACTCCACCTTAATAGCTCAGACTCTTTACTATCAGAGGTTCAGAATAAGTATTTGAATTCAGGAAAACTTGATATTCACTACGTTTCTTCATTTGATGAAGTAATGAAAACTGCTAATCCTAGAAACGGTGTTGTCCTTATGTTTTCAATCTCGAATAGAGAAGAGTTTGATAGTAGTTTGAATATTCTAAAAAAAATGTTTAAGGCAATCAAGAAAGGATTGGTAAAACCTGTTTGTATTACAAATAATCTTTCAAGTAAATTAGAGAGGATACTATATAAGTTAGGTTGTACTGATATCTTTAGTCAAAATACAAATCCAAAAGCATTAGTCTTAAAACTTGATATGTGGCTGTGGACACTTAATCAAGTTTTAGACAAAGATGAAGAGCACTTGGCCATTAAGTCGAGACAAGAAAAGGTTGAAGAACAGTCTATTTCTTTTGAAAATGATTATATAGACAATAATGCTGAGGCTGAACTAGAGAGTTTTTTAAAAGAGACTACAGATTCAAACATTGCAGTATCTGAACCTGATTACTATAGATATATGGATGAAGCAGGACAAGAACAACATTTAAACGTAGAAAGTGGTTCACTAGAGGTTAAGTTTAAGCTTTTGGAATCAGATGAAAAGTATAGTTGTAGTCTTGAGGACTTTGATGAAGAGAACCTAACTATTGAAGTCGATGAAGATATTATTGCAACTACAGATCAGAATATAGATATCTCTGTGAAGTTTAATTATAACAAGTGTAAAGTTGAGATTGAACTTGCTGGTGATATCCTTGATATTGAACGAAACGAGTCTAAGAAAAAAAATCTTGTTATTAAGTTAACGAAAAAAGATGTTGAGGGCTTTGATTATTTCGTATCATTGTTTCAAAAGCGACAGAAAAGTATCAGTGACTTTCTCGACTTAGCAAAAGGGATTTAAGATTGAATCTATTGACTCTGTTACTCGTGACAATGTTTTCTTTTCATTTATTTGCACAAAATTCAAAGATTAAAAGTTTCGGTGAGGCGAAATCAAAACTAAGAAAAATTTATGGCAATAAAAATCAGACTTTTTATTGTAATTGTCCTTATCAGAAGAAATCCATCAAATTACAAAAATGTAATCTATCTCTTAAAAAGTATAAGAAAAGATCTAAAAGGCTAGAATGGGAGCATATTGTACCGGCACATGCCTTTGGTCAAAGCTTTAAAGAGTGGAGAAATTCAAAAGAGATATGTGGATACAAAAGAACAAAAAAGGGAAGGAAAAAGAAAATCTCATCTCGAAAATGTGCTAAAAGAAATAAACTTTTTGCGAGCATGGAAGCTGATATATATAACTTAGTCCCGGCCATTGGCTCAGTAAATGCCCTTCGAAGTAATTTATCAATGAGTGAGCTTTCTTCTTCTGATATCAAAATTTGCCCTGGAGTCATGAAGAAAGGTAGAAAATTTATGCCCTCGAACTCCCAGAAAGGAAATGTAGCTCGAATATACATGTATATGGATCAAGCTTATCCTAGAAGAGGAATTATCTCTAAAAAAAATGCTAAAGTATTTGCTAAGTGGGACCTTGAGGACCCAGTTGATATTAATGAGTGTCAGATTGTTAAACTTAAGCAAAAACATCAGGTAAATAGGAATCAAGTTGTTCTGTCTAGGTGTGAAGAACAGGGTCTCTAAGGTATAAATTTCAATAGCTTGTCTAATTTGAATAACATATTAAAATAGAAGTAATTAAAAATTACGGAGATTTTATGTGTAGGTATTTAGTCCTTTTAGTATTACTCATTTTTGTTTCTTGTTCACCAAAAAACAAGGTCTATATTATTAAACAATGGCACTTATCTCCTAATGAATCTACCACCGATATATTAAAATCGAAGAGCCTGCCTCAATTTGATAATCAAATTGATATTTACAACAAGTCGATCCAGCTCATTAAGAAAAACTCCAAAACGATTATTGCTGAAGGGTGCGAGGGGGAGATTAATCGTGAATTTAAGTTGAAGTTTAATGGTTGGGGAATGTCTGATCTGATCGAACGAAAAGACCTAAGTGACTTTGATGATATCTTGGCTCCTGTTCCTATGAAATTAAAAGCTAAATTTGGAAAAAAACTAAGAGTTGTCTGCGGTGATAATGATGAACTTATAAGGAAAAATAACTTGGCGTTCTCTGACACCAAGGCTTATAGCGGCTTTTTTCAACGCTTATTCTTTTATCAAAATAATGATTTAAAAGCGTATGAAAAGTATTTAAAAGCCTTTCAAAATGTTACCACTCTTAAGAAGGGGGATGATGCCGTTTTAATAGCAAAACAAAAAGCCATACAGTCTTTAAATCAATTCGGGCAATATGTAGAAACACGAAATTTATTTTTCTTAAAAAAAATATTCTCTGAAATAAAAAATAATCCAACTCTTATTGTTGGCGGTTTGCATGTTCCAGGTATTGTAGAGAAACTTAAAGAAGCAAAAATTGAATTTGAAGTTATCACTCCTGTTGATTATCCAGAGAATGAGTATGGTCTCTTTGCAGAGTTAAAGAAAGCTCTTGATCGCTATCAAGGTAAACCAACAGTTATTTATAATCAAGTTCCAGATGGGTTTGATCCAAGTTTTTTAAATTATAAGAATTTGATTCCAGTTAAAAAACTTGCAAAAAAAATTGAGTGGAAAAACCTAGAGACTCTCTCTAAAAAGTATGACTTTGACATTCGAATCCTAAGGTTAGATATGGATAAGGATGGAATAAGAGACTTTACAATTTCAACATCTCCCAATCAGGTTATTATTTCTGCAGAGGATGATGATTGGGACAATGATCTGATCCCAAATCTTTTTGATACAAGTATTGGGAAGGAAGAACTGTTTAAAATTTCTTACACAAAGTCCCCAGTGAATAATAACTTTAATACGAAAGGGCTTAGAGAAGAGCAAATACTTAAAGTATTTAAAAAAAATAATATACAACTACTTGAAACAAAAAATGAAAAACATGACATATTAATCCTTAAAATCTTTTCTGAGGTTATTAATAAAATGAAGTTGGATTTTAAAGAAATCAGAGCTCTTCATGCGACTGAACCTAGTTTTACATACGGTAAACAGGTTTTCTTTGCTTATGTTCCAGGTTCAAAGGTTGTTGAAATTTATCCGTCAAAACTTTATCAATATTTGGCCTATAAAAAGAAAAATGATTTTAAAGCAGCAGATACAAATACATTTTTTAATGGTTACGTTACACCACTAATCATTCATAGTGCGGCTCACGAGTTAGGTCATAGTATTAAGTTTGAAATTGATAAATTTGCTAAGAAAAATGGATGGGAGTGGAAGGAGGAAAAGCTCTCAGCTAAGTATTCAGTGTCAAAAAGGTTAAAGTCAAAAGTGCTTAAAAGGCACAAGTATGATTACGTATACGTTGGTCTTAATTATGCTCAGTGGTTGGAACAACATAAACTTTATTTAAAAACTGTAAACGATTACCTAAAGAAATATCCTAAAAAAGAAGAGTTTATGGAGAAGGTTAAAGAGCTAAAATGGTACACAAAAACTGATAGCAAGGATAAGGAGTATC
>CAXGOD010000292.1:0-3909 GCA_964011245.1 uncultured Bacteriovoracaceae bacterium
ATGGGTGGTGGCAATAGAAAGTTTAACGCTAACTTAAGCTTTATTGGAAGCACTGACCTTAAAGAAACAACTGATGCTACTAAAACCTATGGAAGCAGAATGTCTCTTCTACTAGGTTATAGAGTGAATAAAACATACTCAGCACAACTAATAACTTCATACTCAAAAGAGTTATCTCAAGGCTTTGATGAACAACTAAACAATACTTCAATTAGGCTAAATCATAGTCCTATAAGCATTAATAGCCAGCTGATGGTCATCCCAAGAGCTACCGGAATTTATCCAACTAGCAAAGTAAGTAAAGTTAGAGATGAGATGAACGGAGCTTTAGCCGTTTCACCACTTTTAATTTACACAATCAATAATTCTTTTAACTTTATTTATATTCCAACCGCAGTTGGTTTTTCACATAAGTACAAAACAAATAGAGTTAATCAAACAAATAATCAATATTCTTTATCTCAAACAGGAATCTTAACTTACAACCTTAATGACTCGTATAGCTTATCGTCGTCATTTAGTTATGTTCAAAACTGGTCTTACTTTGGAACTGAAAAGGATCCACAATATGCAACTGATGTATCAGGAACATATATATTTAATAGAGAATTTTTAACTGCTGGAGTAAATACCGGCGGATTATTATATGAATCAGAAAGAGGTCCAAACTCATTTATAGAGTTTTATGACCCCAATAAAACATCATTTTATTTAGTTTATGGGATAGCTTTATAAAAAAGCATATTAGGAGCAGGAAATGAAAAGACTTAATCAAATTGTACTTATAGCTATGGGAAGTGTCCTTCTTGCCAGCTGTGCGAAAGAAAAAGAGTACGATGAAGTAAAAGTTGATGGTTTAAAGAAAGACAGCTTAGTTGAGCAAAGAGTATCTAAGGCTCAAATTCAAAAGCTATGTGCTTCTAGTGATCCTTTATTATTCGTCCCTTCTGTTGGAGAAGTTCCAAGAGCTGTTTCTTCAGCAAGGCCTTATGAGTTAGGTGGAGCTAAAGTTGTTACCTGTGAAATTAAACAGGACAAGATAGTTTTTAAAGAAGTCGAAGATGATAATCGTTTTGCTGTTAACTCTAATAATAAAAGTCCTGTATTTGAAATAGAAGTCAGTCATATGGACTTTAAGTGTACCGAAGATGAATACGGAGACTGCACTAATAAAGAAGAAGAGGATACAGAGAAACCTTGGCAACAAAGAAGACAGGTTAATATTGATGTTCAAAGTACTGAAATCCTAGCTAAAGATGTAAATCTAAGTTTAGACCTTTATAATCTTTTAGAAGGCTGTTTCTCGGAAGACAGCAACGAAATCACAAATTTCAAAACTGATAGTCGAACGATGAATTTCACTATTAAGAGACAGATAAGTGCTTCTTTAGAGTGTGCTGGTAGTTTTATCCAGGGTAGAGAAGATATTCGTTACTCGAAGTTCTATGTTGATTATAACTTTTCACTTGTTAAACTTTCAGATATTGCTGACCCTAATTATAAGCCAGTTAACTATCCTAAGTTTGACCAAGATAAATTTGGATTTTTTAAAACAGAAAAAGTAAATATGACTACTGACAACTTAACTCACGTTGTTGGAACAAAAAGTTACTTAATGAATAGATGGTCTCCTAATAAAGGAACGATTACATATTACTTATCAAAACATTTTTACGATAAAGGGATGGAATCTGTTCTTCAAGCAACTAAAGATGGAATTGATACTGTAAATCTATCATTAAGAAAAGCGGGAGCAAACCTACAAATTGACCTAAAAGACGGACGTACGGTAAGTGAAGGTGATATAAGAAATAACTTTCTAGTTCTAGTGAAAGATCCGCATGCTTCCGGTGTTATTGGTTATGGACCAGCTGTTAAGAATCCAAATACAGGTGAAATTCTAAGTGCTCGTACAATTATGTATTACGGAACAATTAGGAAAACGATTGCTCGTGCCTATGATAGATTATTAGAACAAAATCCAATTATTCCTGTTGTTGATGCAGAGCCTGTAGATGAAGATGAGATAATAGCTCCTTCTGAAAACCCGCAAACAGATATAACGAATGATGTAGATGGGGCAGTGATTGAGCAAGAAGCGATGGCCATGTATCGTATCTATACAAACACGGTAAGTGAGTTAAATCCACTCGCTTACTTCTCTAAAGAGAAAATCCAAGAAACCAGTTTTGAGCAGTCTATGTCAAATATGAAGACAGAGTTAGATGAGCTAAAAGATGAACTCAGAGGATTATCAGAAAAAACTTTTTATCATGAGAGTATGACTAACGTAACACCTGTTATCAGTTCTTTGGGGATTAAAGCTCGTAAACCATGGGCTGAATTAACTGAAGCTGAAAGGTCAAAGATTATTGATCAAATGCTTCCATACTTATGGGTTCCAACTCTTGTGCACGAGTTTGGTCATAACCTAGGCCTAAGACATAACTTTTTAGGGTCTACAGATAAAAATAATTTTTATACTAAGCAAGAAGCAGCTTCTATGAAGTTAAAGAGAATTCCAGAATACTCTTCAATCATGGACTATGCGTATAATTCACACTCAGAACTTTCTATAATGGGGAAGTATGATGTAGCGGCATTAAGATTTGCATATGCTCGTGAAGTTGATCATGGAACTGGTAAAGTAATAAAGATTGAAGATTCTTTAGAAAAAGAAAATAAGCTTTATGTTCAAAAGAATATTACTGATATAAATCAGAAGGCAAAAGAATTTGCAGAGGCAAATAATATTGATGGTTCAGATTATGAATCAGTTAATGAAACACTTGAGCAAATGTATAATAATGCTAAGGATGAAGATGCTATCAATATAGTAGATGGACTTCGCAAGCAATTTAATAAGTTTTCGACAATGACCTTAAAGCCTTATGAGTATTGTACTGACGAAAATGTTAATAATGATGTTCAATGTAATAGACACGATGAAGGTGTTGGACTTAAAGGTCTAGCCGAGCATTATGTAAAAAAATATGCTGAATATTATAAGTTTAGAAATTTAAGAGGAAGAAAATTTGATTTTAATTCTGTAAAAGGTGACTTGAATTATACTATTTATGTGCTGAGTACACTTATGGAAATGAAACAAGTGTTTACAATGTATAACGCATATGAAGATGCTGGTTGGGCAACAAGTAAAAATAAAGAACAAAAAGAAAAGTATGAAGATGCAAAAGCAGCAAGCGACATTGTGTTTAATTTCTTTGTAAATGTTGTTAGAAAAGCTCCTCAGTCTTGTATGCTTTATTTAAAAAATGAACTTGAACCTGAGAAATCACGTTTAGCAGATGTTATTACTTTAGGTTCTTCAACAAAGTATGCAAAAATGTGTGGTGCTTATCAAGATTATTTTCATGGACCTCGCTCTCCAGTAGATGCATCAATCAAAAAACAAATTAGAGTTGTTCCGGGTGGACAATTCATTAATAATGCCTTTGATGAAAGAAAACATGAAGTTTCAAGTTTAATTTCTCAAATTGATATTAGAGGGATTGGTGTTGATAAGTTATTGGCGATGAATGCATTAACGGCGAGAGGCGCAAACATTGTAAGTGGTTTCTCAAGCTTTCTAGATATCCCAAGATATAAAGAAGAAATTCTTGGATTAATTGGAGAGATCATTGGAAACAAGTTAGTGGCGAATTTAGTACACACAAACTTAGCAGGTAATACTGTTTCACAAAAACATATTTATAATATTGTAAACACTCACTCTTTAGGATTGTCATATAACAATATTGTAAACGGCTTTTTTGGACTCAAAGATGAAGAAAGTGATATTAGGCGTCCAATGATGAAAATTATCAAGCAAAACTTACAGATAGGATCTAAAGAGTCGGTAATGCTTGATGACTTAACGCTTTATACTCCACCAAGAAGTGAGGACAT
>CAXGOD010000293.1:0-3907 GCA_964011245.1 uncultured Bacteriovoracaceae bacterium
AAGTGATTGGCAAAGACCTACAATAGCTGAACTCAGAAGTCTTGCCTCTAAAGATCCTAATGGTATGTACTTTAAAGATGAGACAGTATATGGCGTAAATTATAATCACGGTTTAATAAGTAGTAGCTATAGTTCCACAGGTTTATCATATAATCTTAGAATTAATTCTGGATCAGAAGTTATTGGACACTCTTGGCATCAAATAATCTGCGTCCGTGATCCATAAACTAAACAGCTTCCTACATCACCCAAATAGCTAGTATTTTCTAAAAACAAACTTTCTTATCAATTCATATTTATGGTATTTATAAATATAGATTAAATTGAATGGAGTAAGTATGGAATATCCGCAAATAAAGCGTGCAATTGATGTGATTTCAAAGCTTAGAGACCCTGAAAATGGTTGTCCATGGGATTTGAAGCAAACACATAAGTCTCTTCTCAGATATTTGATTGAAGAATCTTATGAGTATGTCCATGCAGTAGAAACTGAAAATTTCGAAAAAATGGAAGAAGAAATTGGTGATGTACTATTACAAGTCCTACTCCACTCACAGATTGCTTCAGAATCTGGAAAGTTTGATCTTGAATCAGCTGCTAGAAAACTTTCAGACAAAATGATCTACCGTCATCCCCATGTCTTTCAAGATAAGTCATTAGCGGAAACTCCTGAAGAAGTAATGAAGAACTGGGAAGAGTTAAAACAAAAAGAGAAAAAGAAAAAGTCGGAACACTTCTTTACTGAGGAAGATACATTTATGCCAGCACTTATGAGTGCAAATAAAATTGGTAAAAAATCTGCAGATGTTAACTTTGATTGGGATGAGATTTCTCAAGTTATGGATAAAGTCGATGAAGAACTTATTGAAGTAAAAGAAGAAATGAAAGATATTGAGGGTAATAAAGAAAATATTAAAGAAGAGATTGGTGATTTGCTTTTTAGTGTTGCTCAACTTGCTCGTCATATGGATATTGATCCAGAGCAATCATTAAGAGATGCTAATATAAAATTTATAGATCGTTTCACGAAACTAGAAACAGCAATCAAGGCCGATAAAAAGGACATGATGCAAATGAAAGTTCCAGAGCTTGAAGAGTATTGGCAAAAAATCAAAAAAAAATAATGAGATAAAAAAAGCCCCTCGCTTGAGGGGCCATATTTACTTTAATAATTTCTTTATATCATCTTCCATACTTTCTGGTTTTGTAGTTGGGGCGAAGCGATCAACAGGATTTCCATCCTTATCGATTAAAAACTTTGTAAAGTTCCACTTGATCTTTGTTGAACCGAGAAGGCCTTTCTTTTCATTTTTTAAGTAGTCATATAAAGGATGTGTATTCTCACCATTGACTTCAATTTTAGAGAATAGTGGGAAAGAAATATTAAAACGAAGGTCACAAAATTCTTTGATAGCACCTTCATCACCTTTTTCTTGCCCACCAAATTGGTTACAAGGAAAAGCAAGGATTTCTAATCCGTCATCTTTATACTTTTTATAAAGGTCTTGTAATCCTTCATATTGTGGAGTAAATCCACAATCGCTTGCAGTATTTACAACAAGTACAACCTTTCCCTTATAATCAGAAAGCTCTACTTCTTTTCCATTAACATCTTTTGCTTTGTAATCGTATATACTCATTATATTAGCCCAGCCCTTCTAAGTAGTGGTTCAACATCAGGCTCATGCCCTCTGAATTTTTTATAAAGTTCCATTGCATCTACACTACCACCTTTTTCAAGAATATTTTCTTTAAAGGCCTTTGCAGTAGCTTTGTCGAAGATTCCTTTTTCTTTAAAGGCCTCAAAGGCATCTGCATCCAGAACTTCCGCCCATTTATATGAATAATAACCTGAAGAGTAACCCCCATGAGGAAAAATATGGCCAAAAGAGCAAAGCATATTCCCACCTTCTCTAGGATATGGATCATATGAGGCCATAGCTTCGTCTTCAAACTTAGCAACATCTTTTATTTCACTTGGTGGTGTATTATGTAACTTCATATCTAGGAAGCCGAAACTTAACTGTCTCATGGTACCAAGTCCTTCTAAGAAGTTGTTGGCTGCTTTAATTTTTTCTACATATTCAGTTGGAATTTTTTCACCTGTTTCATAATGAACAGCGAATAAGTCTAAACATTCCTTTTCCAGAACCCAGTTCTCCATCACTTGTGATGGAAGTTCAACAAAGTCCCAAAAAACATTTGTTCCTGCTACTGAACGGTAGGTGCATTTTGAAAGTAAGCCATGAAGCGCATGACCAAATTCATGGAATAAAGTTGTTACTTCATTTAAAGATAAAAGAGATGGTTTCGTCTCCGTAGGTTTAGTAAAGTTACAAGTGATAGAAATATGAGGGTGGCGAACTTTTCCAAACATAAGACCTTGAGGAATAAGATCGTTCATCCAAGCTCCAGGTCGCTTCTCTTCTCTTGGATGAAAATCAGCATAGAAAAGCCCAATAAATGAGTCGTCTAAGTTATAAACCTCATAGACTTTTACATCGTCATGAAATGTTGGAAGATCATTTACTTCTTTAAATTTAATATCATAAAGCTTTGTCGCAATATCAAAAACACCTTGAATAACATTCTCTAGTTTAAAGTATGGTCTTAATAACTCATCATCTAAATCAAGTTCACGTTTTTTAAGAATCTCTGTATAGAAGGCTGAATCGTACCTCTTAAAGTCTGCATCTCCTGTTAGCTCTTTCTTAAGATCAACTAGCTTTTGTTTATCCTTCATGCAAGCAGGCTTTGCTTTATCATGTAGATTTCCTAAGAAGCTCATTACTGTCTCTGGAGTTTTGGCCATTCTTTCTTCTAGAATAAAATAAGAATGGTTTTTATAACCCAATAGCTTTGCTCTTTTTTCTTTTAGCTCTAACATTCTTAGAACATTTTGAGAGTTATCAAACTCACCACCAAAAGCTTTTTTTCCAGATGCTTCTGCCATTTCTTTTCTTAATTCTCTACTTTGGCAATATTGCATAAAGGGGCCAAGACTTGGATAATCTAGTGTAAAAACCCATTTGTCTGGCATCTCTCTTTTCTTTGCTTCACCACGCGCTGCTTCTATAATCGCGTCAGGCATGCCTTTTAGATCATCTTCACTATCGATGACCTTGAAATATGCATTGTTTGCATTTCTAACATTCTCAGTGAATTGCATATCAAGTTTAGACATCTCTTCATCAATAGCACGGATAGTATTTTTATTCTCTTCACTTAGAAGTGCACCATTTCTTGTAAAACTTTTATAAAACTTATCTAAGACTCTTTTCTGCTCACCCGATAAGTCCTCATCGTCTTGGTTCTCATAAACCGTTTTAATTTTTGAAAATAAATCTAGATCTAAAGTGATATCATTATTATATTTTGTTAAAAGATTTGAGAACTCTTCAGAAATTTTCTGGATATCTTCTGTACAATGAGCACTATAAAGACCATAGAAGATCCCTGCTATATAACTAACTTCATCGTCTGATGTTTCTAAACCTAAAATAGTATTTTCAAAGTTTGGTTTATCAATTTTCTTTATTTTTTCGACATTCTCTTTCCCTAAATCCATGGCTTTTTTCAAAGCCGGCAGATAATCCTCACCCTTAATTTTATCGTAAGGAACTGCATCATAACGAAGTCCTGATAGTTTAAGTAAATGCTCCATAATAACTCCTATTATTTAGAAAATAAGTTTTTGTTTTTTTGTTCTTTAAAAAGGAAAAAGATTGCTACAAACCACATCAAAATAAATAACGCTTGTACCGAGTTCAAACTTCCCATTTCTTTAACCGCAAAAAAACTCATAACAAATGCTATGAGTGCCTTTGCTGTCCTATAGATAAAGATATCAGTAATATATTTTGCCCCAAACTTCTGGGTAGTTTCAAGTGGGTGATACATTACCTCT
>CAXGOD010000294.1:0-3878 GCA_964011245.1 uncultured Bacteriovoracaceae bacterium
GGCAACCCAGAAGTTGCCAAAGACTTAACCACACTTTGCCCATCATAAAATTTCACAGTGTTAACTTTTAAGTCCCCACCAATATTTAATGAAACAAGATCAAATGTATTTCTAGAAGTTGGTACATAACCATAATACACATCAATTCTTCCATTCTTATAAATTCTGGCGTTTACTTTTAGATTTCTAATATCTGTTCTAGAAAAGCCTCTGCCCATATTACGAACAAATTTTAGACTTAAATTATATAGTGTATATTGATTTTTTTTTGATTCAGATGAAATTCTAATGGTTAATGGATCTTCATTTCTAGTTGCCAATCTTGCCATAGCTGGAAAGTCAGAACGTCTTAAGAAGATAATATCTTTTCTCTTAAGCTGTTCAGTCGAGGCCTGCACCTCCGATCCAGTATTGTCTCTATAATGTATTCTTTTGAGTGTGTTAGTCTTTCTATCTATACCTACACATAACATCCCTTGAATTGTAATAAAGCTTGATACAGCTTTGTAGTTTGTTGCTTTTACCCAATCAAGGTGAGCAAAACGTCTATCATCTTTTGAATCACCGCACTGAGAAAGTGCAAACACTGATTGGGATAATAGCATTAATGCTATAAAGATAGTAACTCTCATCTCTTTCCTTCTTTAAAGCCTTCTCAAAAACTTTAATTACAATTTATAATGTTTAAACTTTACCAAAACCTAAAACGGGCCTTAGCTTTTTTGCACCTGTTTGAGCTTGGAATTGATCGTAATCAACATAAAGTTCATCGTGTATACGACAATACATTGATTCAAATTCTTTCACTTGCTCATCAAGGTTATCAGATGTGAAATATACTGGTTTTCCTACTATGACAACAATGTTTCCCCTTTTTACAGTCAACAGTGTATTTTTTTTAGACAAGCACTGCTCACTTCCCAAAATATATGTTGGAAGAATGGGAAGTCCCGTATTTGCAGCTTGTTTGAAAGCTCCTTTTTTAAAAGGTAAGAGCCCTCTTCCTTCTCCTCTAGTCCCTTCAACAAAGAAAAGGACATCATCCCCACGTTCTATATAACTAGAAAGCTGTGTCGTCGTCTTATGAGTTAATTTCTTTTTATGAACAGCAATACATTCATAATTATTTAGGCAGTACTTAAAAAAAGGGACTTTAAAATAATCGGCTTTAGCTAGAAAATGTATATTTTTTGGGAACAAAGCCATCAATGAGACTTGATCAAACCATGAACGATGGTTTGCAGCAATTAAGTACTGTTGTTTTAAATCCACATTATGTGGGTTAACAAAATGGCTTTCAATTCCAAAGATCTTAAGTCCTAGCTTCCCAAAAGTCTTAAAATCATTATGCATTTCATCCCAAGATTTCTTTAAAATTTTCCTCTTAAAACTTGGGATAATAACAAGAAATATTGCATTATCGATAAAATACGCCAACCACTTTGCAGCAGCACTTATATTTTTTGAATAGCGTTTTATCTTCTTTGTAATACTCATAGCTGGATGACATTAACATATCTCGGGATGAAGCTGCTCTTAATTGTAAGAATTACTATGATTAAGCTTCAATGAGTAGATGTAATTCTATGGGGTTATATCTCTTTGATACATGCAGTATTTTGAAGTTACGGTATAGTCCTGTGTCACTATAGTCTTTGTTTTTGAATGCTCTGACATAAAGCCAAAAATACTTGGAGTGAAGATATAGCCATAATGATTTTTGGCCATCTTATTAAAGAGTTTAATGGATACACCTTTAATCTTGTCTTCAGCATTTTTGCGTTTACCTACATAATTTATAAGAAGTGTTCCACGATCTAGTTTTTGATTAATATAAAAACGAGCTTTATTTATTAAAGAGTCAGATTTACTTAATTTTGCAATTTCAGACCTTCTATTTCTTAAGGCCAATAAAAAACCAAGGGCCTCCCCTTCATGTTCAAGAATTAAACAGTCTTTGGGATTTAAAATGTATTTAAGACTATCATTCCAAACTTTAAACTCTGCAAGACTTATAAGTTCAACGTCTTCCATAATTGCATAAGAATCCATTAATAAGTCGTAAAATAATTCAAGTTCCTGATCCCAGTTATCCATCTCGATATAACGGATATGATAATTCTTTTTTGTATAGGAGCTTTTTTTATATTTTTTAAAATAGTCATACATTCCCATGACTCTATCTTTAAAACTAAAAAAAGCTGATATCCAAGTTTGAGACACATTGAATCCAGCTCCATTAAAATAAGATAAATACTCTGGTCTGTGAAGGGGCTCTCCTAAAAATCTTCTTTTTGACTGAAACATGGTAAAGCGTGATGAATTGAATACATTACCATCTATTGGGCCACGGATAGTTTTATAACCTACTTCAGCTGAGAATTCTTCTACACACTTAAATAGCATATGAGCTGTTTGTTCGTTTTCAGCTTCAAAATATCCGAAAGGAAGAAATTCTTGTTGTTTAAACTCATCTGTTCGAGTACTAGCAAATACTCTTCCTAAGACTAGATTATTCTCTACAATGATCCAAGCTTTCCAATTATTTCTTTGATTAAAAGGAGCCTTGTTGGACAACATATTTTCAAAGTCATCCATGGACTCCTTTATATAGTCCGTATGATCTAAATAGAACCTCTGAGAAATAGATATAAACTCTTTAAAAAATTCAGGATCCCAAGAGCTTACAGATTTAATCATTTTAGAATCTCTATCACCGAAATAACAATAATTAGAACACTAATACTAAGAATATAGGCCTCAGTTGTTTGTTGTAACTTATTAGCGATTGTAGTTTTTTGCTTAACCATAAAAGTTAAGAAAACCATAAAATACAAAAAGAACATAGTTACATTACCTAAAAGAAAATGCATTCCATATTGAAGGTCACGAACAACATAAATTAATGCGGCCATTTGAACAAAGGTTGCCCCTATAGGTAATAAGCACGCCCACTGAGGGCCCATGACTTTAGAGTATGTCACATAATTATTTTCGTCATGTGGTGCGCGAATTTTTCTAGACGTTTCCCAGGCGAGACTTGGCATCCAAAAAGCAAGTGCGAGCATAAAGTTATCTAATGTCCAAACATCTACACCCTGCTCTACAGAAAAAAGGCTTAAAATATAAAAACTTCCAACTAACATAATTGGATTATGTGTAAAAAGTGCTAAAAGTAAGTTTTTAGATATTTTCTCAGGGAAAAAGAAATATTTATAAAATAAATAAACATAAACCATAAGAATGGTAAAAGCGACATCAGCTTGACCAAAAATATAATTTACCGGGATCCATATAAGAGCAATCCCATACATAAGTTTTTCAATATCTTCGTACTTTACTAAACCTTTTGGTAGACATCTTTCAGGAAAAAGAATGGCATCAACTTCTTTATCTTTAAACTCATCACATAAACGTAAAAGGATTGTTAAACAAAAGAAGCTAAAAAAGGCCAAAACTAACGATTTATTAAAAACTAAAGCTGCGCCCTCAGTAACAGCAACCCACACCAAGTAAGAACTAATAGTCCCCACTAATGTCGTAAGTCCACCTAAAAAGAAAGGGAACCTTTCATCAAAGAAAATACCTAATCTTCCCCAATAAGATTTTTCCACTACTACTCCTTAATTATTGTTATCTTTCCAGTCTGCCCGTCCATCTTAATTTTGTCACCGTTTTTTAGATTTTTAGTCGCATTTTTCACACCTACAATTGTTGGTATGCCAAGTTCTCTACCTATAATCGCTGTATGAGAGAGTATGCTTCCCTTTTCAACAATAAGACCTTTTGAAACAGTCATTAAAAAGACCCAACCAGGATCCGTCATAGGGGCTACTAAGATTTTATCTCGACCAATACTAGCATCTGTATTTAACTGC
>CAXGOD010000295.1:0-3878 GCA_964011245.1 uncultured Bacteriovoracaceae bacterium
TTTAACACTGGTCTTCACTCAGCTTATGGAATTAAAGGTAAGCCTCAAGGACATAAGTATGTTGACCCAAAAACTGGTAAATTAAAAAGCTCAACTTCAGCATATGAAAGACCACAGCCACATGCTTGTTTTATCCAATCAATCAATGATGACCTTGTTAATGAAGGTGGGATCATGGATCTTTGGAATCGAGAAGCACGTCTATTTAAGTATGGTTCAGGAACTGGAACAAACTTCTCTAATATTAGAGGATTCGGAGAGAGTCTTTCTGGTGGTGGTACTTCTTCTGGTTTAATGAGCTTCTTAAAGATTGGTGATGCTGCAGCAGGTGCAATCAAATCTGGTGGAACAACTCGTCGTGCAGCTAAGATGGTTTGTATCGATCTTGATCACCCAGATATAGTTGATTTTATCCAATGGAAAGTTAAAGAAGAAAGAAAAGTTGCTTCTTTAGTTACTGGTTCAAAAGTATGTAAAGCACATTTACAAAATATCTTTAAGGCCATGAACGAGTCTAACCTTACTGGGGAAGCTAAGTTTACAGCAAAAGAAAATAAAGCATTAGCAAAAGCAGTGAGAGCTGCAAATAAAGACCAAGTTCCTATGAACTACATCTCAAGATGTATGGATTTAGCGAAGCAAGGTTTTACAGATATTGAATTTGAAGTATATGACACTGACTGGAACTCTGAAGCTTATGCAACAGTTGCAGGTCAAAACTCAAACAACTCAATTCGTATTCCAAATAGATTCTTCGATGCACTTGAAAAAGGTGATGAGTGGGAATTAATTTCTAGAACTTCTGGAGATACTATTAGAAAAATCAAAGCAGAAGAGCTTTGGGAAATGGTAGCTGAATCTGCATGGCAATGTGCTGATCCAGGTGTTCAATTTGATGACACAATTAACGAGTGGCATACATGTCCAGCGGATGGAAGAATCAACGCTTCTAACCCTTGTTCAGAGTATATGTTCCTAGATGATACAGCTTGTAACCTTGCCTCTTTAAACCTAGTTAAGTTTATGGATCCAGTTACAGGAATGTTTGATGTAGATAAATATATCCATGCATGTGAAGTTTGGACTGTTGTTCTTGAAATCTCAATCTTAATGGCACAATTCCCATCAGCTGAAATTGCAATGAGATCTTACCAGTACAGAACTATTGGTTTAGGTTTTGCAAATATTGGTGCTCTACTTATGCTTATGGGTCATGCTTATGACTCAGAAGAAGGTAGAAATATCGCAGCAGCACTTACTGCAATCATGGGTGGTGTAACTTACAAAGTCTCTGCAATGATGGCCAAAGAGCATGGTGCATTCGAAAGATATGAAGCAAACAAAAAACATATGATGAGAGTAATCAAAAACCATAGACGTGCTGTTTATGCTTCTGATAGCTCAGAATACGAGGGGCTAACAGTTAAGCCTCAACCACTTAACCCTAAATATGTAGAAGGGTTTTTAGTTGAAGCTGCTAAAAAAGAATGGGATCAAGCACTTAAGTTAGGTGAAAAACATGGGTATAGAAATGCTCAAACAACAGTAATTGCTCCAACAGGAACTATTGGTCTTGTTATGGATTGTGATACAACTGGTATCGAGCCTGATTTTGCACTTGTTAAGTTTAAGAAGCTTGCTGGTGGTGGATATTTCAAAATTATCAATCAATCAGTACCAATGGCTCTTTCTAACTTAGGTTATAAAAAAGAAGAAATTTCTGAAATTGAAAAGTATGCGGTAGGGCATGGAACTTTTGTTGGATGTAGTTCAATCAACCATGAAAGACTTAGAAGTCTTGGGTTTACAGACGAAAAAATCTCAACGATTGAAGCATCTCTAGAATCAGCATTTGACGTAACATTTGCTTTTAATAGATTTGCTTTAGGAGATGATTTCTTAATGAATACACTCAAAGTTAGTGAGGAAGCATTAAACTCACCAACTTTAAATGTATTAAAAGAAATTGGATTTACAGATAAAGAAATTCAAATTGCAAATGATTATGTTTGTGGAACAATGTCTGTTGAAGGAGCTCCATTCTTAGAAG
The DNA here is from genome assembly GCA_964011245.1 of uncultured Bacteriovoracaceae bacterium. Lineage (GTDB taxonomy): Bacteria > Bdellovibrionota > Bacteriovoracia > Bacteriovoracales > Bacteriovoracaceae > CAKZJW01. Next base: position 2,051 of record CAXGOD010000295.1, read on the forward strand.
ACAAACACTTAGATGTTTTTGATTGTGCTAACAAATGTGGTCGTTATGGTACAAGAGTTATCTCAGCTGAAGGTCATATTAGAATGATGGCAGCTTGTCAGCCTTATCTTTCAGGTGCAATTTCTAAAACAATTAATATGCCAAATGAAGCAACTGTTACAGAAATTGCTTCTGCATATAGATTGTCATGGTCACTAATGACAAAGGCAAATGCGATTTATAGAGATGGTTCTAAACTATCTCAACCACTAAACGCTGCTGCTTTTGAAGATCTTGGATTACTTGATTCGGATGAGTCTTATGACGATATCCCTCAAACAGAAAAGATTACTCAAGTTGCTGAGAAAATCGTAGAAAAGATTATTTACAAAGAAATCTCAAAGAGAAAAGCACTTCCAAATAGAAGAATGGGTTATACTCAAAAAGCTTCTGTTGGTGGCCATAAGGTTTATTTAAGAACTGGTCAGTATGATGATGATACTCTTGGTGAGATCTTTATCGATATGCATAAAGAAGGTGCTGCCTATAGATCTTTAATGAACTGTTTTTCTATTGCAGTTTCTTTAGGTCTTCAATATGGAGTTCCACTTGAAGAATACGTTGAAGCTTTTACTTTTACTAAGTTTGAGCCAAACGGAATGGTTATGGGACATGACAACTTAAAGATGGCGACGTCTGTAATTGATTATGTATTCCGTGATCTTGCTTGTAAGTACTTAGGTCGTCATGATTTAGTTCATGTTAAGCCAACTGATCTTGAAAGTGACAAAATAACAGGTGAAACTGGAAATGATGAACCTCTATTAGAGATGATTGAGGGGACTGAAAAAGTAACTCATGCAGACGGGCAAGTAAGTACTCAAAAAGTATATACTAAACAAGCTGATGCAAAAATGTTCACACAAGCTAAAAAGATGCAAGAAGCTCGTATGAAAGGTTACGAAGGTGAAGCATGTCCTGAGTGTCAATCTTTTACACTTCTTAGAAATGGAAGTTGTATGAAATGTGACTCTTGTGGGGCGACAACAGGTTGTTCTTAAAAGTATTCGCTAGAAGCGAAAGTAATTGGTAAATAAGTCTGCCAACTGTGTTTGATGTACACGTTGGCATATCTACTCGAGAGGCTTCCTGACACTCACACAAGACGGATAAAATTCAAGAGTAGGTGAAATCCTGCATAGTAAATAGAAAGGGAACCGAATGGTTCCCTTTTTTTATTTTAAATCTGATCTTAATTTTTTATTTGATTCTCGTCGAGTCTTCGCATTTTCATAACGACGTTTTTCATCCTCTGTTTTAGTCTCTACCTGTGGAACCATAACTGGTTTTCCAAATTCATCTAAGGCCACAAAAGTTAAATAGGCCTTTGTCGTTGTTCTTCTTTGGCCAGTATATGGGTTTTCACTTTCAACTTTTACACCAATGATCATGGAAGAGTTGCCTGCAAAGTTGATAGATGCATTTATAATCACATGATGGCCAACTTTGATGGGGGATAAAAAATCAATATCATCAATATGAGCAGTAACAACAGGTTTTTGGCAGTGGCGTTCAGCACACATGGCCGCGGCAATATCGATCCATGCCATAATTTTTCCACCAAAGATAGTTCCATGTTTATTAGTATCTCCAGGCATAACCATTTCACGCATGGTGATTTCACTTTCACTAGGGGCCTTATTTGTCATTGAGCTGCTCCTGGTGCACAGTAAATATGATGATTCCATCTTAGGCCTTGATTAAAAGTATCAAATCCTGCTTGTCGATCATTATTGCTACCTTTATCATAAATAGAATCTACAATACTATACACAAGATGATTATCAGC
>CAXGOD010000296.1:0-3865 GCA_964011245.1 uncultured Bacteriovoracaceae bacterium
TGTCTCTTCATTCGTTAGATTTTTAAATTGGGTGTGTTAAATCGGTTAAGGATGTAGCTCAAGCTGAGTTTCCTGTTATCGAAACTGATAGAAGAGCAGGTGATCCAGCTCAGTTAATTTCCAAAGTAGAAAAAATCAAAGCTACGATTGATTGGACACCAGAACACGACAATCTTAGCTTTATAATTAAAACCGCTTATGAATGGGAAAAAAGTGAGACTTTATCATCATGGAAAAAATAAATAAAAAAGCTATTGTTGTTCATTCTGGTGGAATGGATTCAAGTCTTTGCTTGGCACTAGCGATTGAGCAATTTGGGGCTAAAAATGTCTTAAGTTTATCTTTTACTTACGGCCAACGTCACTCTAACGAATTAGAAGTCGCTAAGAAGATTTGTGAAGATTGGAAAGTTGATCATACAATTGTAGATCTTAATTGTTTAAGAGAAATTACAACAAATGCCTTAATGGATAACTCGATTGAAATTAAACATTCAAAGGGAGAAGCACCCAATACTCTTGTCGCTGGAAGAAATGGATTAATGGCACGAGTGGCAGCAATTCATGCAAACCACCTGGGAGCAGATAAAATTTTTATGGGTGTTATTGAAGTTGAAGAGGCCAACTCTGGCTATAGAGATTGTTCTAGAAAATATATGGATATAATCCAAGCAGGTCTTCGTATGGACTTTGATAATCCTAAGTTTGAAATTAAAACTCCTATTGTCTTCATGTCTAAAAAAGAAACTATGGAACTTGGATACCAGATGGGAAACCTCCAGTACCTTCTAGATAATACTATTACTTGTTATGAAGGAATTCCAAAAGCTGGATGTGGTAAATGTCCTGCTTGTATGCTTAGAAACCAGGGGATTCGAGAGTTTATGCAAGAACATGAAGACTTTGTATTTTCTTATAAAAACCAACTAAACTAGTCCACTGTAATCATTAGCTTTTTCCCTAATAATCCCCCTTAAGATTGCCGATAAATTCTTAAGGAAAGGGTTTTAATGAGATTAAGTATATTCAAAATTTTAATCATCACGATTATGATGCTTGCTAATAGCGTGCATGCTGCCTCATTTACTCATGATGGGCCTAACAAAACAAGACTAGGCCGAGTTAATCATCCTAAGTATAAAGTAAAAACAAAGAATCCATGTGAAATAGGATTCGTTAAACTTTTAAACGGGAAGATTCCTGCGACAGCAACAGGTAACCCTGCGATCAATATGTGGGATGAAAGATTTCTAGCTGAAAATCTTTTAAATGATGTTTTAAAAGTAAATGATAAAGCTGGCCGTGTTGCCTTTTTAGAAGACCTTATTAAGATTGTTCATAAGGATCAAATCTTTGTTGATAATCTTAGTGGCGTTGTAAATATGATGTTAAGAGAGAACATGATTCATTATAAAGATGTTCAAAGATTATTTTTAAATAAAACTTTTGATAATGCCTCTTTCTTTTATTCCCATACGTCTAAAGAATTAGCTGCAAAAATTAATATTGATCCATCAAAATTAACCTTTATCAATGATCTTATTCATAATAGCGGTCTGAGTAAAACGTTAAGAAAAGAATATAAAAATATATTACTCCATTCAAATAGAACCGCTGAAGAGTTAGAGTTTGCATTTAAAAATGGAATGAAGCTTCATAATAATATGAAAAAAATGAAGCAATTTAAAAAGTATATTGAGTTCCTAGACCCGTCAAAGCCAAACAAAGCTAGAAAAGGTCTTAAAAATATAGAAAAGATTTATGATTTTGACTTTAATCATAAGTGGTACACATTAGAGATGCTTCAAAGTCCTGAGAAACAATTTTTGGCGCAAAAGAGTAGACTGAAAGTATTTGAAAATAGGCGCGTAAAGGAGCTAGAGTTTGGCTTAAAGGCCCAACAAGATCCTGAGTTGTTTAGAAAGTGGAATAATTTACTTCAACGTGAAAAAATGGGAATGAAAGTAGATAGAAAACTTAAGAAGAACTTGAAAAAACAAATCGATGATATTCAATTAAATAAACAAACCAAAAAAAGAGCAGCTCGCCATGCAGCTGGTGAGAAGTCCATTTATAGAAAGATGTTAAATGGGTGTAATAGTGGTGAGAGTAAAAGGCTTGAAAGTGCTAAAAAGAAATTCGTAAAGTTTAAAATGGGAATGTCTTTAGTAGGTATGCCATTTTTCTATTCATTAAAAAACTGGGATAAGAGAAAAACTGACCCCGCTTGGATGGAAAAATTAGGCTATGAGTGGGCAATAGGCCTGGCTTTCACTGTTGTTGGGAATAAAATTGTAACCAATGGAAATACTAGTTTTATGCGAAAGTATATGGAGGGCTATGCTAAGTTCTCTGTGCTTGATGGTATAAATGCTTATGGGTATGATGCTCTATTTGGAAAAAATAGCTATATTAGATACTTTCAACAAATTTATAAAGGCAAGGATTTAGAGCCTAGCCAAGTTGAAAAAGAGTTTGAGGCGCTTAAAAATAGTCCAACCTTTGATCAGGATTTCGCTGCTCTTGTCGCTTATGTAGAGGAAAAAAGTAAGGCCAATAATACTAAGAACTTTATTGAGAAACATTTAAATCTACAAACTTATAGTAGTGCGGATGATGAGAGAATTACCCAAGAAGATCTTGAGACTGAAGAAGGGCGTGAAGTCATGATGGAGCTTCTTGCTGAGAGAATGTATCTTCAAAATATGGGGAATTGGCCAATTTTTCAAACAGGTAATAAAGGGATGGATCGTTGGTCATTTTATAGAGCAAGGAATGTTGTTTGGGATATGAAAGGCCTCGCCTTGAATCTAGCTCTTTTCCAAATCATGTGTCGTGAGCCTCTTGGAAAAGTTGGTTCTTGGGGATTGATTTTTGGTCTATATTTAGGAGATATGATGTTCTCAGGTGATATTACATATGGAACAAGAAGAGATGCAATTAACCAATAATATTGGCATCTTAGATCAATAAATCTCAATAAAAATGTATATAAGTACTTAATTTTACAAAATATTGGGACTTCTTACTAAGAAAATTCCATGACTTAACTTAAAATAGAATTATGAATAATTTGATTTTCAAATTTCTCATTATCATTTTTGCCTCGTCTTCGATGCTAGCTTTCTCTATTGAAACACGTAACTTAACAAGAACTCAACGAGATGAGATTAATGCTATTGATAATACTCTAGTGGATTTATTTAAGGGAATTTGGGGAAAAGGAAGTCGTGAAAGAGGAGAAGGATGTAAGAAAAATAAACATCGTTTAGGTACAGCTACAAGTCCAACCGAGATGGATCTGGGGGTTTTAGAAATTCTTGATGGCCTATATACCTCTGGTTACTTTAGAAATGGTAATGAGATTCAAACGTGGAAAACCAAATATTTTAATCTTAGAAGCTCAAGCAATTATAGAAAATTAAGAAGGAACGCAAATGATGGAGACACAGACTTTCATGATGGTTCCGTTGTTAGTCAGTGTAAAAGAAAGACACGTTGGAAAAGACTTTATGATGACTACGGAGATAGTCTTAGAAACTTTTTAAAAGGTAGGCAGATTCAATGTGCTAATAAAGGTGATGTCGCGACTGTTTTACAATGTTGTGATCATAACGAAAGAGATCTCCTCTCTCCAACATCAATGCCATATATAGGTTATGAAAAGCCAAGTGGTAGTACATGCAAGATGCCTGGTATGCAGTGTTCTGCTCATGCTGATTGTTGTTCCCAGCAATGTATGATTAATGGCCATGGGGCCTCCGCAACTGGAACATGTGCTCCAGTGCTATCATGTTATAATAGAATACCTAAAGATAATGAGTGTCATCCAATAACAAAGCCTTACTGCCTTACTCCTTGGAACT
>CAXGOD010000297.1:0-3833 GCA_964011245.1 uncultured Bacteriovoracaceae bacterium
GCTATGACTATTGAGCAAAAAAAGAATTTAAAAGTTATCGTAATTTCAGATGGAACAGGGGAAACAGCGACAGGTATGACAAGAGCTGCAGTGGCCCAATTTCCAAAGAAAGAAATATTTTTCACTCGATACAAAAACGTTAGAACAACAGAACATATTGATGCCATTTTTCAAGAGGCTGCTATTCATCACGATATGGTTGTTTATACTATCGTTACTCCAGAACTTAGAAACTATGTAAAACAAAGAAGTAAAGATGATAAAGTAAGATCAGTTGATCTTCTAGGTCCCCTCTTACAAAGCTTTGCAAATGTTTTTGAAATGGAGCCAGATTATCAGCCCGGTCTTTTACATGCGGTAAATGATAAGTATTTCCAAAAAGTTGCTGCAGTTGAATTCACTTTAAATCATGATGATGGAAGAAATATTAAGTCCTTAGAAGAAGCAGACGTTATTCTACTAGGTATCTCAAGAACATCTAAGACACCTCTATCGATTTATTTATCTCTAGAGGGTATTAAGGTGGTTAATGTTCCTATAATTATGAATATGCCTGTTCCTGAAAAAATATTTGAAGTGGATCAAAGAAAAATCTTTGGATTAACTATTGATCCGGCTGCCCTTCATGAGATTAGAAAAAACAGATTGGGTCGCCTTGGTGTTGATCAAGATGGTGACTATGCTGATATAAAAAAGGTTACAGAAGAAATTGAATGGGCCACAGATCTCTTTGCACAAAATAAAAGATGGCCTGTTTTTAATGTTACAGGCAAGGCCCTAGAAGAAACTGCTGCGGAGATCATAAAACTTCTTAATATGAGAAAATCAAATCGTTTTAAACAAAAGAAAAGGTTTGAAAAGAAACCAAAGAAAGTAAATACGTAATTAGAGTCTTGCGAATTTGGTTAAACTCAGCTTATTCTAAAAATAACTTTTTATTCTCTTGGATGATAAACTTAACTTTTCGTTCTGTTCCAAGTAGCGGATTCGCTATTACACCTTCATAAGCTCCTGCTGGAACTCTATAGTTATTTAGAGGTAAGTCTCTTTCAACTTTCTCTCCATCAACAACAAAGATAATCTTAGATCCTGAAGTAAAGTTTCTAGATGTTGATAATAATCCAATGCTCTCCTCTTCCAACTCAGGAATTATAATTTGTGCATATGGATTATCAGGAGTTAACCTAAGAGAGCTATTTACATATTTTTTAAATCCAGGTTTTCTTACTTCAATCTTTAACTTTTTATAAAAATCTACAGTTAATTCAATTCCACTTAAATTAGCCTTTTTACCGTCAATATAAACATTCATTTCATAGTCATAATTTCTGAAAGTGATAGTACCTGTGGCAACTTCTTCTTTCATTACTTTATCTACTTTATCGCTAATAACTTGTTGCTCAGTCTTACCTGAACCTAAACCTAATACATCTTTAATTAAGTCCAATTGCAGATAAGCAAACCCACCTACAAAAAGAGCGGCCATAGCTGCATACATAGGAGCTGAACTTGATTTATGAGCTGTTTTCTTTTTCTTTACAACTCTTGTTCTACTTTGGGTAGCACTCGATCCACCTTTAACTCTTCTTGCCGTAGTTGCTCCAGACTTTCTAGATTTTGGCCCAGAGGAAACACCTGACTTTCTTTTAACAGAAGTTCTTTTGGTAGACGCTCCTCCTCCCGTTCTGACCTTAGTTGTTTGAGTGGCCTCACCTTTACCAAAATCAAGAGCTAAACCTTCTGTTAGATCATCATCACTAGATGACCCAAAGTCTAATTCTATTTTTTGAGTTCTTCCGCCCTCTTGGATTCCACCTCCGCTTGGGAGTTCTCCTCCACTACTTGATCCACCTTTACCTTCCATATCCTTTTTAAGATCTTTCAGGTATGGCTTAATATCAATCTTACCGTAAGAGACAAATTTTTTCTTATCAGCATTAATCTCTTTATTAAATAATTGTTCAGCAAATGCATTTAAATCTGTTGCATTAAAGTCTGGATAGTTCTGATATAAAAATTTCACAAGAGCACGGTTAAACTTATCCATGTCTTCAAATCTTTGATTTCTATCTTTAGATAATGCCTTCGCAACAATTTCATCAAGTTCCTTAGGAACATGTGGATTAAACTTAGAAGCCTTCGGAACCTTACAAGCTTGAATTTGCTTTAATACCGCAAGATCATTTGAAGCTGTAAACAGCTTCCTTCCAGTTAACATTTCCCATAAAGTAATACCAACAGCAAAAACATCATATCTTGGATCTAGCTCCAGACCATCTAGATACTCAGGAGCTAAGTATGAAAGCTTCCCTTTAATAGTTCCCGCTTGAGTTGCTTCACTATTTGAATCTGCTTTAGCAATACCAAAGTCAATAACCTTAACCGCACCATCATAAGTTAACATAATATTATGTGGAGAAATATCTCTGTGAATAATATTATATGGCTTACCTGTTAGTTTATCAGTGAATGTGTGAGCATAATGTAATCCCTGACAAACTTGTGAAATAATATAAACAGAAATTTCTTCAGGAAATACACATTTTCTTTCCTTTAACCTATCAAGATATTGCTTAAGATCGGCTCCATGAACATACTCCATAGCTGTAAATAGTTGTTCATTAACCATACCGTAATCAAACATTTGAATAATGTTTGGATGAAGTAGACCAAATGTTACATTAATTTCATCTTCAAACATCTGAACGAAAGATGGATCTTTAGAGAATTGAGGTTGTACCATCTTAATTGCAACGATTTTATTGGCCTGTTCACCTAAGAACCTTGCTCGACAAATCTTTGCCATACCACCATCAACTAGGTGATCTAAAATTAAGTACTTTCCAAATCTTTCAAATTTATTATCTTCGCTCATAATATCAAACCTCAGTACTTTATCGGTCTTATATAGAGATAGCTTAATAATTTTTTATATAAAGAATTGAAGCAGATATAATTTCATAGACTTAATTAGTCATCTAATCCATTTATAGTCTTAAACCCAGGTAATGAGATAGGAATCTCTTTTGGAATTGATGACATTTTTTTATAACAAAACCCTGTAACCTTATGATTTCTTAGGTGCCATTGTTGAGATACAATATGGGCACTTAAGTGGCTTTTAAATGGAGATATACTCACCTCATCAAAGCCAAGCTCAGTGATTTGTTTTTTAATACTTGCCGGAGACTCAAGACTGACTGAAGTAGAAAGGTTATTAGTGTAAATTAGTCCGACATAGAACTCTCTACATTCCCCATATTGATTTCTATTACTCTCCAACCAATTTGTAAAAGGTGAGCTTTTATCAATTTTGGCCAGCCATAAATCATATGATAGAGAAGCCCCAATATACCAAGATGTTCTACTAAAAGTTAATGTATCATCCCAAGACTTTCTTTCAAAATTTCCACCAGTTATTCCAATTTCTTTTTGACGAACTTTATTCGATGGACCAGAGGCACAAGATGAAACTAGTAATAATAAAAATATCGTTATGAATCCACGCATTGCTGCTCCCATTCCTTACTATCAATGTACTCTATTATCTCCTGAAAAACTTGAAATCGACAAGTTTCATTCAATATATCGTGCTTACAGTCAGGATAATATAATTGTTTAACACGGGCTTTATCCAGGCCACTTAAAAATAGCTTTGTCGTTTCATTATCAACAATAACATCATTTCCAGAAATTATGCACATGACCGGAATTTGTAGATAATATGAATATGGAGTTATTTGCTGACATGTTTTAATAATTTCAGCTCCCATCCTAATAGTCATAAAATGAGAATTTAAATGATCATGATTAAAAGCAATTGCACGATCTCT
>CAXGOD010000298.1:0-3817 GCA_964011245.1 uncultured Bacteriovoracaceae bacterium
TGACCTAGTTCATCATCAAGCTTCTTTGGTATAAGTTCAGGTGCTAATATCATTTTCTCTAATTCTAGCTCAACAATATCTGGAAGTTTATGACCAGTTCTATCAAAGATCTTAATTCCATTATCACTATAATGATTATGTGAGGCAGAAATCATTACCCCAGCATCTGCTCTCATTGACTCTGTTACAAAAGCAACACCTGGAGTTGGAAGTGGCCCAGTTAAAATTGCTGTTCCGCCTTGTGAACAAACACCAGCAGATAGTGCCTGTTCGAGCATATAACAACTTAGGCGTGTATCTTTACCAATAATAATAAGAGGTTTTTTACTTTTACTTATTTTTTGAAAATAAGCCGTTACAGCTCTTCCTAGAGTGAAAGCAACTTCACCCGTCATAGGATAAACATTTGCCTTTCCTCTTATTCCATCTGTTCCAAAAAATTTTCTACTCATAATTCTTCCTAACGTTTAACTTTAACTTTTACTTTACTTGGAATGATCTCAAGTAAGTGCAATCCCTCAGGCATTTTTGCGGACAAAGGAATTTCTACTTCACCAATTGCACCTTCTGGAATTTCGGCTATTATTTTTATCTCTCTTTTCTTATTTTCTATTTCATTTCCGTTCTCAGCTAATACCATAAGATTTACTGAACGCCTATCTGCTTGCCCAAAATTTCGAGTTGTTAGGAAGCTAATTGGGACATTTTTGATAAGAAGATTTGCCCTAGTTGGCTGAACTTCAAATTGATAATCAACATCGTATTGTGAATACTTAACTCTATCATCTAACAAATATAATGATAATTTTTTACTATCACTTTGCGTTATATTATTTAAAGAGATTGGAAGAGTTTTAACCTCTTTAATTTTTCGCACCAAACTCTCAGGTCCTGAAACGGTAATACTTTGTGGGAGGATTGTCTCTTGAATCAATTTATGATCACTTGGGATTTCCCCGATTGATTGTAATATAACAGGTATTTTTTTAGTTAGCTTCTTGTCCAGTTCAACTGTAAGTTTTCTTGGCTCTACACTTAATACCTTAACACCAAAGGGAAAGTTCATCCCTATATTATTAATGGCAATTTCATATTTCTTTTTTTTATTTCGATAAATATTTTTTATATTTACTTTTATATTCTTTTTTCTATTTAATAAATTTCGAACTAAAGCTCGAGGTCCTTCAAGAGTATAAGTAATTTCTTTTTGTACATGATTAATTATTGCATGGTGTTCAGGTAAGATAAAATGAATATTTACCTTCTTTTCAATTTTTGTCTGAGCAGAGCTAAGAACATAAAGCCATAATAAAAAACCTGACAATATTGCAAATACTCTTAAGGAGAACTTTTGAAAATTCTTAAGCGTTTGCATTATGCTTCCCTCACTATTGTTGCAATATTCTCAGGGGTGTTTTCCATCTGTAGTAACTTTAAAAGCTTTGCTCTTAACTCTGTTTCAGTGTTAGAACGTATAAACTTTCCACCAAAACAAATATTAATATTTCCTGTCTCCTCACTTACTATGACAACAACGGCATCACTAACTTCAGTAATACCCATCGCAGCTCTGTGACGAGTACCTAGATGTTTATCAATCTCTGCACTTTTAGATAGAGGTAAAAAACACCCCGCAGATTGAATTTTGTTTTGATAAATTATAATTGCCCCATCATGAAGAGGAGTATTAGTTTGGAACATGGAATAGATTAAATCGGAGTGTACATTTGCGTTTATTCTCGTTCCTGTTAAAGAATAATTTAACAAACCATGGTTTTTCTCAAAAACGATTAGAGCACCGGTTCTCTCTAAACTTAGTGCTTGGCAAGCTGCCACAACTTCTTCAATCTGCTCGTCATAAATAGTTTTTGTCTTCTTTTCAAACATTCTGGTATCACCAAAAGAAACAAGAGCGTTTCTAATTTGATCTTGAAAAAGAATAATTAATATTACAAAAAAGTATTCAAAGAAATGATTAAGAATCCAATTCAAAGAGTAAAGCTCATAACTTAAACTTATCCAATAAAGTGTCCCCATGGTAATAATACCAAAAAGCATTTGGACTGCTCTTGTTCCTTGAACCGTAAACAGAAAATGATATATGATATAGGATACAATTCCCATATCAAGTAGATCTGACGGAGTAATGTTTTGGATGATACTTAATAAAAAGTTCACAATACCTTCTTAATAAAATTATATATTTATGTATCGGAATTTATGGACTTTAAAATAAAAAAGGCCCAATTTCTTAGGCCCTTGGGTAATTTATGCTGCTTCTTTATCTGATTTTTCTGGTTGGGTTTGAGGGTTTTGAAGTTCCTCAAGTACTTTATCACTGATAATAAGCTTTTTCCTTAAGGCCTCTCGCGAGATTCCCATGGCCTTAGCCGCTTTAGACTTATTCCCTTTATTTCTTCTAATTTCTGCATGGATCATTTCCCTTTCAATAAGGGCCAATCTATCTTTAAGTGGCAGGTTAAAATCTCTAGCAAATGGTATATTATCAAGACCCTGGATTGCAGATTTAGTAAAATCAATTATTGGAGTACTCCCATTAGTTAATTTGTTAATGACATGGGCTTTTGGGTTATAAAGAACCGCTTTCTCAACGACATTTTGTAATTCCTCAACGTTCCTTGGCCAGTCATAATTAACTAATTGCTCTTTTATTTCATCAGAGAATTCTTTCAATAATAGACCTTGCTTTCTACACTCTTTTCTTAAGAAGTAAGAAAGTAAGTCTTCTATATCTTGTTGTCTCTTCCTAAGAGGATCAATATAACAAATACTTTGATTTATAAACTGATATAGATCTGTATTAAATTCACCTTTATCATAAGCGAGCTCCTTAAGATCTAAACTACTAGTAAAAATAGTTCTAACATCTAAAGTGATTTCGTTATTTTCAATTCTTCTTTCACTTAAAACATTCACCAATTTGTGTTGCATTGCTAATGGCATAAATGAAACTTCATGAAAAGTAATAGTTCCACCTTGGCAATCTTCTAAAACACCTTTTTGTCCATTTTTACCAAAGATCATTTCATCTAAAATCTCAGGATCCATACCACGACACTGAACTGTGACAAAATTTTGTAATCCACGCTTTCCTTCGTTATGAATAATATGACCAAGTAACTTCTTACCTGTTCCTTGTTCACCTTGTATAAAAAGTGGAGTGTCGATATCTTTTAGTCGCATAATTGCTTTTCTAAGCTCATTTGTACTTGTTGAACGTCCAATATATGCATACTCTCTATCATAAGGAGTCGAAAATCTTCTGATTAGAGACTTTTCTGAAATTGGATTATAATTATGGAATACTGAAGAGAATATTAGGGCCAATACCTTCATTGTTTTTTCATCTTCAACTGTGAAGCGATCTTCATTTCTTTTATTTAATACCTCTATAACACCAATAACTTTATCTTCTCTATTTGTTATTGGATTACAAAGAATTGATTTAGTTTCAAAACCTGTTTTAGTATCTACCTGTTCTGAAAAGCGAACAAGATCCGTTTGTGTATCAATATTTAGTGAAACTCCAGTTGTGAAAACACTTCCAGCTATTCCTTTTCTATAATCAAACTTTAAAATTTCTTTGTCAGTTCCTAAGGCAGCTACTGCTTCTAGTTCATTTGTTTGAGGATTAATAAGAAAAATTGATGCTCTTTGCGCATTTAAAATACGACTTATTTCTTCTAACATACTTACTAGAAAAGTTTCTTGACTACCAAAGGCTGTAATATCTTTAAATAAGGAAAGCATCAATGAAAAGACCTCAAATCCTTCTGTTACTTGCTTATATCTTTCA
>CAXGOD010000299.1:0-3813 GCA_964011245.1 uncultured Bacteriovoracaceae bacterium
CAAGCCAAGTTGCCGATCTAATTGAGCTGCTTAAGAATCCACCTGCGGGAGAAGTCGACTTATTATTAGAGCTTCTGGAATTCAGGGGGGAGCTATGATGGAAAAAGAATTCCAGATAAACCTAGAGGTTAAGCCTCAGCTCACAGTTGGTATTATAAGTGATTCTGTTCCCCATGGATATGATCAAGCAAATCAAATTTATACAAGATCTCACGCAGATGGTTTACAGATTGTATTTCAAAATAAAACAATGAACTTTGGGGCTAATGGAAATGGACCCTGTATACATACAACATCACCTCTCCAACATTGCTCAACATCAAATAGAATGGAGCCTGGTGAGCAATACTTTCCACCAAAAGTTTTTCCGGGTCTAGGTTATAGAAAAGCTATTTTTTATAATCACTTTAATGGTTCAGATAATATAAGTCGCTTTATTCATTTTAATGTTGCTCCAGGAAATGAAGATGCATAAGTACTTTTTAGCTTTTTCATTATGTGTTTTATTTGGGGCTTATACACTTGTTCCTAGAACAATTAAGTACGATGTTCCTGATATCGTTTGTGCGGATTGCATCCAAACGATATCAAAGCACCTGATAGAAAGAAAAGGCCTTAGCCGCGAACAAATTCGATTTAATATGGCAACAAAGCAAGTTGATATTACTTTTAAATACGGTGCTTCATTATCTAAAGAAGATTTGCAGTATATTCTGGTTGAGGCGGGTTATAAACTGGCCAAGACCAGCTAGAAACTGCTAAGTTAATCCCTTAGAATTTAAATAATGAGGGATATATCGAAACTTCTGTCGCATTCAGTCAATTAGGTCTTAACGAAAAGCTTATAGCAAGCCTTGGTTCAAAAGGGTTTGAGAACTCAACTCCAATACAAGAATTAACCATTCCAATTATTCTAGAGGGGAAAGATATCTTTGCTCAGGCAGAAACAGGAAGTGGTAAGACTGGTTCATTTGCCATTCCAGTTCTTGAGCAGATCCTTAGAAATGATAATGACGATATTTATATTGTTTTAAGCCCTACGAGAGAGCTTGCTCAACAAACTCATAAAGTCTTTTCTGAATTTGGAGCGCCATTAGATGTAGAGGCAGTTTGTGTTATTGGTGGAGAAAGTTTTGATAAGCAAAAAGAACAACTGGCGAAGAAACCAAAAATTGTAGTTGGAACTCCAGGTAGAATTTGTGACCTGATTAAACAGAAGGTGATTGAAAGTAAAAAGTGTAACTGTGTTATTTTTGATGAAGCCGATCGTTTATTTGAAATGGGATTTAATAAAGATAATGAATTTGTTTTAAGAAATGTAAAACCAAATCGCCAATTGATTATGGTTTCTGCAACAAACAATCAGGACGTATTTCGTACTGCTTATAAATTTAATTCAAACCCTGAAGAAGTGAAATTGAATGAAGATGATCTAATGGTTGATAATATTAACCAACAGGTTGCTATGATTAGTGAAGAAGAAAAAATGCCATACTTGGTTAACCTTCTTAGAAAAAATGAAGATGCATATGCTATTATCTTCTGTAACACGCAATACATGACGTCTTTAGTAGCGATCTGGCTTGAACAGATGGGCTTTAAAGTTAAACCAATATCTGGAAGACTTCCTCAAAATAAAAGAACAAAACTTCTTCAAGATTTTAGAGACAAAAAAATTACCATTCTTGTATGTACTGATGTTGCTGCAAGAGGGTTAGATATTAAAGATGTTAACCTTGTTGTTAATTATGACATGCCTCACGAAGCTCCAAGCTATGTTCATAGAGTTGGGAGAACTGGTCGTGCTGGTAAGGAAGGATTAGCTGTTGGGTTCTGTGGTTTTGATGACTGTGAAAACCTAGATGCTATTACTGAGTATATTGGAACAAAGATCCCTAAAGTAGATATAGAAGATGAAGATTTTGCTACTGACGTCGTTAAAAGACCAAGGATTGATAGCAAAACTCTAAAGCTTTACAGTGATAAGCCAAAAGAAGATAGAAAAAGAAGAGACGATAAGAAACCTCTGAGAAAAGATAATAAAGAAAATAAAGATAGAAAGACAGAAAAACGTGAGCCTAGAGAAGTTAAAGTTTACGAAAAATTCTTTGAAACAAGTACTTACTCATATGAAGAAGCGAAGAAAACAGCTCTAAACTATTTTGCTATAAATGAAGAGTCGATTCTTGAGCATGAAGTTACTGGGAAAGGAAAAAAGAAATTCTTTTTCTTTGGCGCTCAGATGACTAATTATAAGTTTAAAGTGAAGCCTATCTTTAGAAAAATTCTTTTACCATTTTTAATTAACACAATTAGAAAAATGGGACTTAGAGTTTATGTAGATGTTACTTTTAAAAATCCAAATGTTTCAGTTAAGTTCTCTGGAAAAGACGCTGGATTACTAGCGAAGAATAAGTTTGAACTACAAAATGCAATTAAAGAAGTTGCTATGAACTATCTACGTAATAAAGTTACTATGACTTCAGAGAATAGAGTTACTTTTAGAACTGAAACTGAAGAAAGATCTAAAAAATCAAACTCTAGAAATGACAAAAGACCTGCTAGGAAGAATTTTGACCGTCCAAGACAAAATAATATGAAGTCAGAGACAGAGCTTCAAAAAATGGCCGATGCTGCTAAAAGTGAAGCAACTGAAAGCAAGTCTGCTGTTTTAATGAAGAAGCTCAACCCTGCTGAAAGAAGAATTATTCATCAGTATATTGAAGCGGACCCTAAGTTTAAAAGTAGTTCTGTCGGAGATGTAAGGTTTAAGCAGATTGAAATAACACCCTTATAATAGCTTTTAGGAAAATCTACATTTCCATGACAAACTTTTATAAATGTTAGATTAGAGTAATTCTATGAGATCTTTACTTGTAGTACTTATATTCGTTACATCTTTGGCTTCAGAGGCTTCTACCCATATATGGAAAAAAGTCGCTCAAGAAGATAATATCCAAGTATTTACAAGAAAAACGAGTAGTTCATTACTTCCTTTTAAGGCTGAGGGAGTGATTAATGCGAATGTAGATCAAATCCTAGAAGCTCTAAAAAATCATAAAACAAAGCATAAATGGTCACCAAAACTTAAAAGTGTAAAGTTGCATAAGGAACTCGCTGAGAATGAATATATCTTTTCTGAGTATTATAAAACTCCTTGGCCAGCATATGACAGAGAGTTTTTATTAAAAGGTTCGATTAAGCAGTTAGCTCCATCAAAGTACCAATTAAAAGCAAGCTCTATTGATGATAAAGATCTTCAAAATAATTCTCATGTTCAGGCCAATGTTAAGACAATTAATGTTGTCATTGAAAAAGTCGCTCTAAATAAAACGAAAATTATTTTTGAGTTTTATGGTGATATGAAAGGTTGGATGCCAATTTGGCTTATGAATATAATTCAAAAGAAGTGGCCTTTAAGATTTATACAGGGCTTGAGATCTCATGTTGCCTTAAATCAACTATAAGACGATAAAATTTATGAAACAGTTTCTTTTTCTTATATGTTTTCTTAAGGTCACATTTGTTCATGCAAATATTCTTTTTTTAGGTGATTTTAGCCTAGGTGAGAGTTATCAAAAAAAGTTAGAGTTAAAAAAGAAAACAAACTATTTAAAGAAATTTGGACCAGATCATTTTTTCACGCATTTAGGCGACTTCTTAAAAAAATCAAATCAAACTGTTGTTAACTTTGAATCTGTTATAACAAACGAAAAAAAATCACCTTTTGAAATCTATAAGAACTGGCTTCACTACGATAGACCCAATAAAATTGTTAAAGTTCTTAAAAAGTACAACCTGCAATACCTTTCT
>CAXGOD010000300.1:0-3812 GCA_964011245.1 uncultured Bacteriovoracaceae bacterium
GCTAAGAATATGCAGGGGAAGATTCCTGAAAATGAGTGGAATGAGATCGCGGGTGCCACAACAAGTAGTAGTTATACTGTTGTAAATGGTGATTGGCTTTGGAAGATTTCACAAAAATTATTTGGTTCCGGTTTTTACTATTCAAAAATTTGGGCCCTAAATCCATATATTACAAACCCTCATGAAATTGAGCCCGGTATGATTCTAACTTTCACAACTGGATCTTCTGATAGTGTGCCAGAGATTCAAGTTGGTGATGGAGCTCAAAAAGTTTCAAAGCTAGAAGGGTTAAAATCCGATGGTTATGAAAAATGGGGGGATAATGCCAAGCCACAATGGCTTATTGATAAAGAAAAGCTAGAAAATCAAGGTGTTTATATACAGTATGCATCAGCGGAAACTGATGAGGATTTAAAAGAAATCAGCCAACAAAGCTTAATTCGTGAATATGAGGCCTATGAGCCACCTAGGCCGGACTTTGAAATTGAAATTCCAGCTGAAGACTATGATCAAGTCGGATTTGATAAAAATGCAAAAATCTCTTACAACTTCAAAGAGGGATTCTATTTAAATACATTTGTTTCATCTAATGTTGTCCAAGACTTTGGTAAAGTTGATTCAGCCATTCAAAGTAAAACGCTTTTTACTCAATTTGATAAAGTGTATATTCGATTTGATGAAAATATCGATGTTGTAGCTGGGGATAAATTTTCTATTTATTCAGCAGCAGGTGAAGTTGAACATGAAAACTCAGACAGAAATGGATATAAGTACACAATAGTTGCTGGTATTCAGACTTTGCAAAGGCATGGAAGCCTTTGGGAATGTTCCGTTATAGAATCTTCAGGAGTCTTACAGAGAAATGATAGAGTAACTGTTTATACGCCTAAGATAGAAAGAATAACTAAAACCTTTAATTCGCGCCTTATTGAGTCTGTTGTTATGGGAGCATATGAAGGAATGAAAACATTTGCTTCCTTTGGAGATGTTGTCTATCTTGATAGAGGACGTGCCGACGGTGTTGAAATGGGGAATGTTTTTGAGATCTATGGTTTCAAAGACAATGCAACTGGAAAAAATATTACTGACAATCCAACTTATAAAAATGGTGAGGTCACAGTCATCTCATTAACAGATAACTTCGCAACCGGTTTGGTTACTCAATCGATTAGAGATTTCCTTATTGGTGATATCGCTGTTACAAAAACAAAAGAAGCTGCTGCCAGAGCGATGAAGCTTAAAGCGAGACTTGAAAGTGGAGAGCATACAAGACTAGAAGATCAACTACTAGAAGAGCTAGACGTAGAACTCAATCTTGATGACCTAAACGATGCACTTTTAGATAAAGCAGATAGAATTCAATTTACTGAAGATGAGCTAGCTGAATTAGAAAGACAAGAAAGAGAAAAATCAATTATGACTGAAGGGGAAAGAGATCTTAGGGCCCTTGAGAGACTTGAACAAGAAATTGAAACAGCAGAAGCAATGCTTAAAGAAGCAAGATTAGACGAAGATAAACTTCTTGAAGGGCAGAGTTTAGATAAATTAGAATTAAGCCTGCTTTACCAACAACAAGAATCTCTTGATGAAATTGAAGAGAACTTTGGTAAACGTTATCTTGATGAAGATCTTAATGATAAAGACAATCCATTTGGTCTTACAGAATTTGATATTGAAGAAATTGATGAATTACTAAACGTAGAAAAAGAACTTCAAGATCAGGAATAAGACTAAATAATGAGTTCCTTAATAAAATTTCAAAAAGAACAACTTTTCGTAACCCTCAAAGGTCTTGCCATGGGGGTTGCTGATATAGTCCCTGGCGTTTCTGGTGGGACGATTGCCTTTATTACAGGGATTTATGATCAATTGATAGCAAGTATTAGTTCAGTAAATAAAGACTTCGTAAAACTTCTCTTACAATTTAAGATTAAGCAGGCGCTAGGACATATTAACTTTCAATTTTTATTTCCACTAATGTGTGGAATATTTGCTGCCCTCATTCTTGGCTCAAGAGTGATGCATTACCTCTTACATAATCATCCTGAACAAACTTGGTCTATGTTCTTTGGACTTATTGCGGCTTCAATTATCTTTATAGGGAAGCAAATCAATGGAATCACAAATCCTAGAAATATCTTAACGATAGTAGCTGGTTCAGTAATAGGTTACATTTTAGTTTCTCTTATCCCTGTTCATTCTGAAAATTCATACCTAAATCTCTTTGGAGCAGGAGCCGTAGCTATTTGTGCAATGATTCTTCCTGGGATTAGTGGGTCTTTTATTCTCCTTATTTTAGGAAAGTATGCCTATGTTACAGGGGCCCTTAAACAGCCCTTTATAGAAAATCACTTAAATGTAATCATGGTCTTTTCACTTGGATGTTTAGTAGGAATCCTCACTTTTTCAAAGATTCTAAACTGGCTTTTACAAAACTTTCATAATCTTATGATGTGTTTTCTAACAGGCTTTATGATTGGCTCAATGAAAAAGATCTGGCCTTGGAAAGAAGTGCTAGAATCAAAGGTTATCCGCGGAAAAACGTATGTACTACAAGAAGCAAATATACTTCCAACAAACTTTGATCAAGGATTTTGGGTCGCTGCAGGTTTAATGATAGTAGGTTTTATATTAGTATTATTACTAGAAAGAGTATCAAAAAAATAAAACGGGGTCTTAGCTCAGCTGGATAGAGTAGTTGGCTTCGAACCAATTGGTCGGGGGTTCGAATCCCTCAGGCCCCGCCATTTATACAACTGGTTCTCTTTGGCCTTAATCTAGGTGGTAGTTTGTCCTGACACCAGTTAACTCTTTAAAAATACATTGATACTTTTGGCACACCGTTAGCACCATATCTAAGTATAAGTGCTTACCAGGAGGGTTGCATGAAACTAATAAAGATTACAACGATTGTATTACTTTGTTTAAACGTTCAGTTCTTAGCAACAGCAGTTGCTTCAGAAGAAGAATCTATGAAAATTGTCACAACCACAGCAGAGGTTGAGTACTGGTTGATCGAAAGTTAAAATCATTTTTATTTAATTTAGCTATAGGGGTGTTATTAATCTAACACCCCTATAATCTTTTCTACTGAGAATGAAATGCATCCCAAAAGCTGGAATAATGTGAGTAAGTTAATGATTTACTCATTTATTTTGGTTCCACTTAAGAGTGAGTTCGTTAATAGTGAGTTGCTTAAATTATTGAAAACACAACTAACGAATAGGGGAAATCCTGTCATTTTTACAGGATATGACAATATGCTTCAGAAAAGTGAGCAATATTGTTAAAACCCATCATCACAAAAACTTGGGAGGTTTTTATGAGTAAGCTAATAATGAAAGTGATTGAAACAATTATTGTTAAATCTACGGCTGAGACATCTGAGAGTACAACTGAAGAAACAACTAATTTTCCATTCTCATTTACTGATGAGGGTGCAGAGGACATCGTTTCAGCATTTAACTAAGCAAAAAAAAAAGCGACTTTATTTGGCCTACCTTATTGGGGTAGGCTTTTTTATTCTCTCATTCCGATTTTAATTATCATAAATCCATACTAATATATTCATATGAAATTAATTGTTTTATTTTTATCAATTGTAGCCTTGTCTGCTCATGCCCAAACTCTACGTTTCAAGGATGCTAAAAAGTATTCTCTAGGTGATCTTAAGGATAAGTTTAAAGCTTCAGAGATAAGTGTTTGGAACTATGATCTACGTGCTCATGAAAAGTATATGGCCTTTGACTTTAATCAAATCCTAGATGATGCCTATGGTGAGAAGTGGGACGAGAACTTAGATCGGAAGAGCA
>CAXGOD010000301.1:0-3810 GCA_964011245.1 uncultured Bacteriovoracaceae bacterium
TTGTTCTTTTGTCTTGGGTTGTTTTTTATTATGCTTTTTTCCATATGCCAATTCCCGACAATATGCAAAGGGCCTTTGGTCATAAGGATTGTAAGGCCAAAGGTGGTACTTGGGTTGAGCACAAGAATAGATGCTTTCAAGGTGTTGAGCCTACCCAATAAGGTTATCAATTTTTTTAATTAGTTTAATTTTCTTACTAATATAAAAACCAAAAAATATGCCAAATAAATTTGCAAACAGATCAGCTACTTCAAAGTATCTCGACTCAGTCATGCCTTGAAGTCCTTCAATAAATGCACTGTACAAAAATAAATAAGATATTATTTTTATAGTTTTATTGTTTTGTAAAATTTGATGAAAATAAAAACTTGCAATTGCATACGTTAAAAAATGTAAATATTTGTCTAGATGCTCAATAGAAATAGGTTCTCCTGCTTGTGGCCATAAAGATGCTATTAAAATAAGAACCAAGCCTTTGGCACCTAAAACTTTCCAAATTTTCAAATACTTAAGATTAATCTCTGTCATAGTATGATTCTAGACTATACTTAATATGATTTCAAATAGTTAGAGCTATTCATGTATTAACAATTTACTCTAATATTTCCGATAAGTTAGCTATGAATAAGGTTTTAATATTTCTTATATTCTCAAGTTTTTCAGTGATCTCATGGTCACAAGAAAAAAATAACTTAAATGACTTATTAAAGTTAAATAAAGAAGTATCTAAAATGACAAAAACTGAGATGGATTTAATGAAAGACATTATTAAAGCTCATAATAAAAAAATGAAAAAAGAAAAGTTAACAGAAGAAAAATGTTTAGATAAAAATAAAAAAATATTAAATATCATACCAATTGAAAGTCTAGATGACCTCATCATTAGTGTTGAAAAAGAAAAAACAAAAATGAGATTTTATTATAAAGTAATTGCCCCTGTGGAAGATATCAAAAACACAGAGCTTGATCGTGTCAATATAAGTTCTGTTGAAGATGATTTTAAAGATGTCATGCAGGCCCAAGGTGAAATTGAAAGGAATGCTGCAATTAAAAAAATGTGTGAAGGTAAATCCATGATGGAAAAAGTGCAATATGGAAGTGCTCTGTTTTCAATGTTAGGAAATGTCTATAACTCAGATATGACAGGTGGACGTGATGATATCTACTCTGATCAAGATCCAACTAAAAATGCAAGCGATACACAAACGATTACGATACAAAGACAATGGAACGCTCTAAACCAAGATATTAATGGTGGGACTGACTTTGTTGGAGTTGGAGGAGTTTGCAGACACGCTTCAGTTGCAGTCACTGACTTTTTGAATCAATGTGGTTTAGATGTAAATATGAGTGAGAATAAAGATATACAACAAAATGTTGGTTACAGAACTGAAGAGGGCGGTCACGCAACGGTTAAGGTTGTTGATCCCGATACAGGAAAAACTTATTTTCTTAATTGGGGTGAACTAATAGAAAGTGAAACCATAGACCCTATGTCAAATTTTGAATTACCATCTAAATCATTACAAGAATCAGGAATGCTTTTACAAATTTATGAAGGTGATGATGAGGGAAAAAGAACAGGTACAATTAGAAATAGTAAGGGGGCATTTATTGCTAGAGTATTAGGTGTATCAGATGACGAAATTGATGTCAGTACATATTCTTACAATGAAGCAGGTACTGTTATAGACTTAGGCCATAAAAAAGTAACTTATGCCAGTGGAAAAACAAAAGAGGCCAATGCCTTTATTACAACAAAAATAGCAAAAGGTGAGAATATTAATGGAGCAGGATTTAGTAATGATATTTGGTCTACAGGTGTTCAGTTAAACTATGAACGAATCAAAACATTACCTAATGGATTTGTATTTCGTGGTAATGCTCAACTTTCAGGTGCGTATTTTGAAACAAATGAAAGTTTAAATCTGATTACAATGGATAATTCAGAATATCGAAGTAAACAAACAGGTTTTGGTGGAGCAGTAGTTATTGGAGGAAGTGTAAAGAAAAACATTCTCACAGATAAATCTTTTCACTCTATTGAAGCTGGAGGAGATTTTGTTTCTGAAGTTTATTCTTACACCACAGAAAAGTCTAGTGGAGACTATCAAAATATGGATGGCCAAGCCTACACAGTTTTAAGATTAGATACAAAGAATCAATTTAACAAAACTGAAATTAATGCTGGAGTACAAACCACTGTTGGATTTGATAAATATATGACTGCTAATGACAGAAGCTCTAGCCTTTTCACAGACAACACAAAAGCTTATGTGATGGTTAAACAAGATATTGGGCCAGGGAAGATTACTGGTGGTTATAATCAAATTGCTAGTGTTGAGAAAAAGTTTTATACGGGACTAGTTGGCTATGAAGGAAAGAAAAATCTAAATCTTCAAACTGGGGTAACTGTGATGAAGTATAACTATGATGATAAGACCGTGTATCATGTCGTTAAAGTAGGAAAAGAGTTTGATATGAAGAACTTAAACCTGAATCTATCAAGCCAAGCATCTATACCCATTTCAAATAAACAAAGCTACGTAAAACCTTATGTGTCCGCGACAATTGTTGTTATTCCAAAATTTGGGAAGAGGTAAAAATGAAGTTAATTTTGTTTTTCACATTACTATTGTCATTTTCAGTGAACTCTGAGGAGTGTGTAATAAAAAATAACAAGGCATTTAGTCTAACTAGTGTTGAATCAATGAGTAAAAATATTTCAAAAACTACTAAAGAAGTAATTTGTGATAACTTTGCTGATTATAAGGAAAAAAATAACTCGTCAATTAAACAAAAATACAGAGACAATGTATGCGCGTTAGTAAATAACCAAACTTCTGAAATTTGGAAAATTAAGAACAGACATAAAATGGGAGTCGCTTTAAATCAGTGTACGCCAGACAAGGATACAAAAGCTTTAGTCATAACCTTTGCAGGTACTGGAGCATACAATCCAAGATCACATAGTTTAATGGCAGATTTAATTCAATGTAAAAAATATCAATACATGCCTTACCAGTATAAAAAAATGGGACATGCTAGAATTATGAAATGTCTTAAAAATAAAGGTTCTATGTATAGAGAAAAATATGATCAAGTTGCAAGAGGACCACTTGGACACTTTCTTAAAAATAACAAATTAAATAAACAAGCTAGATATTTTAAGTTTGCATCTTTTGCTTCTGAAGAAATGGAAATGCTAAACAATGACTTTTCTATAAGTGACTTCTTACCTGGAGAAAAACAACCAGGACGTTTTGGTGCTTATGGAATTATAAATGCATTAGATTGTAGTAAAAAGTTTTTTGCTAAAAGCAAAGAGTTAGGAATAAAACCAAAGCTAATAATTATGGGACACAGTAGTGGTGGCCGTGCAACTGTAAAATTTTTGAATTTATTAAAGGTAAAGCAAAAAGATGTACAGGCAGATTTAGTTATTACTTTAGACCCGGTTATAGAGGCCCATGTTGTAGCTGTACAAACAGCTGGTAAACAATTAACTGCTACAGATGCTACTGTTAAGTCTCAAAAACAGCCAAAACTTTTATATAAAACTTCTAATACTAAAAAGTGGATTAACTTTTATCAAAAATCTGATACAGAAGGTCTTGGTATGGGTTTTGGTATACAAGGTTCACCAATAACAAATGCAGATTCAAATATGTTTATCAAAAACACTGGAGCTAAAGGTCATGGTGATATTGTTAAGAAATATAAACTATTAAAGAAAATCGAAGATGAAGTAATAGGCCTGTTTGAGTAAATGGTAGCGACGGGCAGAGTTGAACTGCCGACCCCCGGGAT
>CAXGOD010000302.1:0-3809 GCA_964011245.1 uncultured Bacteriovoracaceae bacterium
TAAAGCTACTACAACCTGTAAGAACAAAACTTAACATTAAAACTAATAGTGTGACCTTTTTCATTTAAATAACCCTCTTTAATATATTAATTTTTTGCTTCATTAAACTTTTGAGCAACATCTTTTAAGATCTTCTTCGTATTCTCTTTTACTTCTGGATCTTTTATTGCTTTATATAACTCTGCAGTTGAATTTTTAATTGCTTTTGCTAATGCTTTCTTCTTCATTTTAATAAGTGTGTGACAAGCATACTTCTTATAATTTCTTTTTGCTCCTAATTCTTTTTCATATGAACGTTGCTCCCAATATCTTTTATGTACTTGAGCTCCTACAACAAAAGCTTGGGTTTCTTGCGCTAAACTCTCTGTCATATAATCACTTACCTCAGCTTCATCAGCTGAAGTTGATTCACCATATGTATTTTTAATAAACTGAGCAATTTCAGATGCAACAGTTGCTGTTGCTCTTGCCTCAGCAGACTTTAAACAAAGTCTTTTGTTTTTGTGTTCTGATTCACTAATAAAATAACGATTAGACTTTTGTGCTTTGCTAGTATCACCTTTAGAAACGTCTTCAAACCACTCTGGCTTAACGGCATTTGAAAAATCGACTACCTTGTATGTTCTAGTGGCCTTTCTAGGGGTTGGCTTTGAAGAACATGAAGTAAGTACAAATGAAGTTGTTAAAATAGTAATTAAAATAATTTTATTCATGATATCTCTCCTAAATAAATTGCATTCTAGTATTCTTTTCAAAATTATAGATGTTTCATACTGAAATACTAGTAGAAACTTATACCTAACTCATTGCATTTACGTTATATGGAGCGTAAATTTTGGAGCACTCTGCTTCATAATTGGGTTAGACTCTTTAGTTTTTCCAAGTATACTTAGTGAAGCAATGTAACAAAGGACAAATGCATGGGTGCGTTAAAAGATACCATTAGTAAAGAGATCATATTAGCTATGAAGGCCAAGGATAAAATAAGACTTAATGCCCTCAGATATGTAAAAAAACTATTTATTGAAAATGATACTTCAGCAAAACCTCAACCAGAATTAGATATTATTATTTCATATGCTAAAAAAGTAAAAGACTCAGCGACTATGTATCCAGAAGACAGTCAACAACGTATTGATATAAACGCAGAGGTTAAAGTACTAAGTGAGTTCTTACCACAGCCTCTTACCCAACAAGAAGTTGAGAAGTTTATTGCAGATATCAAGTCTAAATTAGACTCTCCAAATATGGGGATAATAATGAAAGAGCTTAGTCCTCAGATTAAAGGAAAATTCGATGGAAAGCTTGCATCTCAACTAGTACAAGCTGCATTAAAAGCTTAATTTTTCCTTGATCTAAGGTAGAATATATCTATGCATAATATGTTTAAGTATTTGGGCATAGTCTTACTCTGTCTCTCTTTTTCCACAAATGTTTTTTCGCAAAACTCACTTTTTCCTGTTGAGGGAGAAATTAGAACGCGTGTGGATTTTTGGAAGAAAGTTTATACAGAAATATCAACCAATGAATCTTTTATCCATGATCCAAATGATCTTTCTATTATCTATAAGAAAGTTAAACTTCCAAGTTCGAGAAGGGCCAGAAAAAGACTGATAAAAAAAGAAAAACGAAAACTAAAAAAAATACTTAGGTCTATTGCCAAAAATAGAACAAAACAACTCACCCCAGAAGGTCAAAGAATTCTTGGAATTGTTTTAGATAAATCATCAAAAGAACTTTATAAAATGGCAAAGAACATAAGGTTTCAATATGGACTTAGAGATAGATATTATAAGGGTTTGGTTCGCTCATACAAATATTTAGACTTTATTCAAAAAACTTATACTGAAATGGGATTACCCATTGAGCTCTCATTTCTTCCACACGTAGAAAGTTCATTTAATTATAAAGCATACTCAAAAGTTGGTGCAGCTGGAATATGGCAATTCATGCGTTCAACCGGTCGTCTTTATAAACTAAAAGTAAATTATATTATTGATGAAAGAAGGGACCCTGTAAAAGCGACGAAAGCTGCTGCAAGGTTATTAAGTGATAATTTTAAACGATTAAATAGTTGGCCATTAGCACTAACTGCATACAATCATGGTGCACAAAGTATGGTTCGTGCTATCAAGAAACTTCGCACCACCAATATTGATACTATTGTAAGAAAGTATAAAGGACGACGTTTTGGTTTTGCTTCAAAAAACTTTTACGCAACGTTTATGGCCACAGTTGAAATATCTAAGAACCCTGAAAAGTATTTTGATAGTTTTCAAAAACCTGAAAAACATAAGTACTCAGAGATAAAACTAACACGTGCTTATACTGTGCCACAAATTAAAAGAGCATTAAGTATCTCTGACAAAATATTAAAAGAGTATAATTATGAAATTAGACCCATAGCTTACAGGAGCCCTCTATACTTACCAAAAGGTTTAACTATAAAGGTACCTCAAACAAATTCTGAAAAACTTACTTTATTAAGTCAAAATTTAAAAAAATTAAAAATCTACGCTAAAAAAGGATATACAGAACATATGCACGTAGTTTCAAGACGTGAAACACTTTTTGATATCTCTAGAATTTACAAAGTGAACATGCATAAAATTATCGCATTTAATAATATAGATAATCCTTCTAGGATATTCCCTGGGATGAAACTTAAAATACCTGGAAGCAAAACCCTCTTACCAAAAAAGAAATTAATCAAGAAAAGATCATCTAAAAAAGTAGCTACTCTTTCTCAAGGAAATACAAAGGATAAAGAGGTTTTTAAATTTGATGGAGATCTTTTTACTAAAACTTTTGGAAAAGTATGGAAAAAGTCAAAAAAGTCAATTTCAGTTCCAGTTGCAATGACTCTGCCTGAAATAAATTTAAATAGTTATAACCTTGAGCTTGAGAAAGTTTCAAAAAATCTTTACCACCTAATTATTGATACAGAAGAAACTGTTGGTCACTATGCTGACTGGGGTCTTGTTAGAATTAAAACTATAAGAAAGATAAATAAGATGAATTATAGATTTCATTTTAATCCAGGAAAAAAAATGATCCTTCCCATTATGGATGATAATGTTAATCGCTTTAAAGAGTTAAGAAACGAATATCACCTTTCTATGCAAGAAGACTTTTTTAGTAATTTTAAAGTTATAGGCTCAAAAATATATAAGGTAAAAAGAGGTGATACTCTTATGACGATTCTTGTAAAAGAAAATTTACCTTTTTGGCTGGTTAGACAGCATCAAAAAGATGGAACTCTTCCAAATACTTTAAGCATTGGACAAAAGATTAATCTACCTATTCTCGAATCTGCAACTGAAGATGCAACAGACCTCCCAACAGAAGCTAAGGAAGATTAAAAATTAACTTTTTACCAATCTCAGAAGTGTACATGCCATATTGAGTATGCCCTACTCCTGGAACTGAAATAAAAGAATGAGTATTACTTGGAAACTCTTCATTAACGTGAGCAAAGAAATTCTTTCCACGGGCAAAACGATGTGCCCCTTGATACTGAGCCTGACATGTTTGCTCAACGTCTCCAATATCTTTTTCACCTAGAAAATAGACCACATCTCTTTGGATAAAACGCTCACTCATACTCTCAACTGAGTCTCTACTCATGTAGGTATTACGATTATCCATACCGTATTTATAATTATTGTAAGCGCAACGAGCATTACGAGGAACTTCAAACACACCAGCTTGACCTAGTACTGGTCTTTTTCTAGTTAGGTAAGCGTAGGTTCCAGGATTTGCTACTACATACTTAATATATAAATGATTTAAAGCAACATCAGCAAGTG
>CAXGOD010000303.1:0-3809 GCA_964011245.1 uncultured Bacteriovoracaceae bacterium
TTTTCCGTTTTTTGCTGGAGCAGGCTTAAAGCTTTTATTCTCTGTCCAAGTTTTATACCACTTGTCTTCAATCCCTTCTGGGTTGTATGTTTTTGGTAATTCCATTTGACTCATCTGTTATCCTTTAATGAATTCTTTAATTTCTTTTATATCTGTAAGTTTTATATTTTTTTGTTCTTTGTTAGTTAGGTTCTTTAATTGAACAACACCGTCGTTCCTTTCGTTTTCGCCGATGAGCGCTAAGAATTTATGGGCCCTAGATTCTGCAGTTTTAAAAACCTTTTTAAATTTCATAACACCAAGATGAAGATCAACTCTCGTTGACTCTGATCTAAGAGCACTTGCTAAGTCCATAGCTGTTGTTTCTGATTCTTCATCAAAATAAGCAATCATAAGATCATGGTCAGCTTTTTGAAAGTCAGGAAGTAGGCTATGAGATTCCAAGAAAAAGAATAATGGAACATCTCCAAAACCAAACCCTATTCCGGCCAGAGGTTGCTCGTTAAAAATTTGAAGCAGGTTCGCATAGGCACCTCCGCCAGCAATGGCACGGTTGTTATCTGGGTGCTTATCAAAAATTTCAAAAACAATTCCTGTATAATAATCAAGACCACGAACAATTGCAGGGTCATAATTTACATATTTGTTGATATCTCTATTTTTTATTTTTTCAAAAAAATCTATAAACTCTTTTCCACTTTCTTCTAATTTATTTTCATTCAGAAAAGTAATTAAAGCTTCAAATGAGTCCAGGGCAAGGTAAGCCTTGAATTTTGTTATCGTCTTCTCGTCACTTATGATTTCTCTTGTCATCTTATCAACAGTTTCAGGAGATACTTTTTTAGACTTATCAATCACTTTGTAAAGTTTCGCAGCAGCTTCACCCTCAAGCTTTAAAAGTCTTTTAAAAACAGCATCAACAACTCTACGGTCATTAACTTGAATCCCAAACATAGATTCATCAGCTCCAAAGTTCTTTAAAAGAGTACATGTTAGATCTACGATTTCAAAAGTAGCTAAATCATCAGGTGCTCCAAAGATATCAACATTTAATTGTTTAAACTCCCTAAGCCTACCTCTTTGAGGTTTTTCATAGCGCATAAAGTTTGCAACAGAATACCAACGAATTGGCTTTGGAGTTTCTCTATGAACTTGAGCAGCCATACGAGCAACAGTAGGAGTCATCTCTGGGCGAATTGCCACATGTCGATTTCCTTTATCTTTAAAGTCGTAAATTTGTTCACCAATAAGTTCTTCACCAGACTTTGCAAGGTATAGCTTAACTTCTTCAAGTAGTGGCCCATCATATGGCTCGTAAGCAAAAAGCTCACAGGTCTTTTTCATAATCTCAGAAATATAATTCTGAAATCTCATATCTTTTGGAAAGAAATCTCTACAACCCTTATAAGGCTTTTTCGACAACGCCATAAATTGATCCTTAAAACAATAAATTCAAAGAGTTATAACTACCAAAAAAGAGGTGAGTTGTTAAATTTTTAAGATATGTAAGTACTTGAAAGTTGGTAGGCTTAAAAAGGAAAAAGGCCGTTCAATGGCCCTTTTTATAAAATAAACTATGATTCTATATTTTTTAACATCACTTCCCCAAGTATCAGCTGTATTAACTTCTATGCTTGGCTCGTCTTGATTTGTTTGACTTACGAATTTGGGAGGGTTTATGTAAGAATACTTTGTAAACACTAGGACTTATAAAGGGTTACTCTTCTTCCTCTTGATCTTCTTGAGTTTCATCATTGTCATCGAGTTTATCTATTTCTTCACTGGCACCACTTAAATCATCAGAATCAAGGTCTTCAACATCTTCCTGTGCATCTTTTTTGCGCTCAGTGGCCTCTTCCTTAAGAGATTTTTCATCAGTTACTTTTGAGGTAACTCTTTCTTTAGCCTCGATGGCTGGAACAGCAATCAGTTGCTTTTCAGAGTCTGGCCCTAACTCACCTGTGAAAGTTTTAAAGTAGTATGTCTTTTTTGAGATTCTCTCAATTGTATCAATGATAATCTTTGTACAAAGTTTATTGAAGTCTTCTGGTACATGTTTATCGATAGCATTTAACCAAGGTGCTAGATACTTCATAACTTTTTGTAAACGCTTGGCCAGTAGCATCCCTGCAGAATTGCTTCTTTTAATATTTTGATATTGGTTGATAAAGTTTTTTTCAAGAAATGGATCAAAGTCTTTGATAATTGATTGTATTATCCACTTAGAAAAATTTGTATATGAGACCTTGTTCTTTTCTAACTTGTGCTTAGTACTTTCAAGAATACTTGTACTTGCTTGAAGCAGACTATTTTGTTTCATATATTGATTATTAAGAATACCCTTGTAAATCTCAGACTTAAAAAGAAACATAATATTTGGTTCAGGTGTTGTTGCTAATTCTTTATTAATGAGTTCACTTGAAGAGATAAGACGCTCAAGCTCATCCTGAGTTAATTTTGATTGCTTTAGGTGCTCAATCATAAGGTTAAACTCAGTTGGTAGCTGTTCAGATACAACCATGTACTGAGTAAGAGGATGCTTCTGTTCTTCTTGGGCATGAATATTAGATATAAGAAGAAGAGATAAAAGAGAAAAAATTATTAATTTCATTTTTTCTCCTCCAATGAATCTTGATTTAATATACTTTTCCCTTCAGCAACATAGTATTTATGCCTAAAGGGAATTAGAATTATTCCATCCATATTAAGAATATTTGTTACATATCGAAGAGTAGTTAGGAGTTCAACCTTATTCGTTTCAAGGTTAAGTTTTACCGCCTCGCTTTGACGAGTATTAATCTTTTCATCAAACTTTGTCGTCTTAATGAAGTATAAAGATTTTTCATTACATGTAAGATGTCCAATGTCTGGTAACTCAGATTGGTAGAGAGTTGTTATTTTCTTAAAGCCCTTGTTTTCATATAAAGGGATTTTTATGACAGAGCTTCCTAGGTTAACCCCATCATAACTAAACTCACCCATAAATAAATCTTCATCTAGTACACAAAGGTCTAAGCGCATACCTGCAAATTTACTTTTATAAACCGTCATGATTTTTTTCTCAGACAGAGTGTACATTTGAACGGCCATATACCCTTGGCTATTAATATCTGTGTATAAAACAGTATCAGGACTCGGCATTATAATATTTGGAATAAAGTATGGGTTTACTTTATTATTTAAGGTAATTTGGAGTGGTCTGGATTTACTCATAATATTTTGCAAGTATATAGTTTTTTCTCGTGGCTTATAGTAAGAGATCCATCTATCCTGCAAATGAAGCTTTCCATTAATGCCATTGGCCAATTTTGTTGGCTTAGTTTTTCCAAAGTTAATCATATGGATTTCATTTAGTGCAAAAAAGTTTAAGCGTTTATGGTAGTTCTTAATTACTTCAATAAGTATTTTCTTTTGACTAGAACTTGAGCGTAGTAAGTAGTAGGTGCCTTTTGGGTTTTTCATGACAACTGTATTGTCATAGTTTGTAGACATCTGCAGACTACCTGAGCGTTGCTGATAATAAGTAAACTTACCATTTTTTGAAATAAGTCTAATATTATCGAGGGCCTGTTTGGTTTGTAGTTCAGGAAGTTTTTTTCCAAATGATGACAAACTAGTTAATAGAGTCAAAACAAGTATCAATTTAGTAAATTGCATATAACCCCCATAACCCAAGAGGATGGAGTTGTTTATATGCCTTTAAGGCACTAAAGACATAACTCCAACTTATAATTCTAGGAGAGTGAACATCATCAATAGAAGTTCTAAGTATTAAAGAGAGAGAACCCTGGTTTTCTGTATATCCATCA
>CAXGOD010000304.1:0-3799 GCA_964011245.1 uncultured Bacteriovoracaceae bacterium
AATATACCTCTTGAAGGTTGACCACACTGTGCTTGAGATATATTTAGATATTTATTTTGATTAGTATCCTTACAAACACTTTCTCCTGCATCCCAGCTGTACTGACTATTGCTTGACCATTGATAAGTATTCTCAAGGTTTGCGGCTAAACCATTCGTAAAACTGGTTCCGTCAAAGAGTAGCTTCGTATCGCCTGAAATAACACCGACAACATCTTTGGTTAAATCGATTGAAGAGTTTGTATCTCCAGAACCCTCATTTCTATAAGAGTTACCATTATGAGGACCGAAATAAAGACTATCAACGGCAAAGTTACAATCTAATGTTTCCGCTGTTAGCTCAGCCACATTACCAGCGAGATCTTGAATTCCATAATCACTTTTACACATTTCAGTATTTGCATCAATATTATCGAAAGCTTTTGATGAACCAGTAAATAGTGGATCTATGACAGTAGTATCATTTGCACCAGCATGAATACTTCTTATAATTTGATTGACCCATAAATCTTGCCCAAGAGTGGCCGGTAAGTTTGATCCTTTACACATTCTCTCATAGTTACCTGTTTCCGCTCCTTTTTCAATCAGAGCAATATTGTCACCTGACCAAGACATATCGTGTTCATCAAATGAAGCTGGCACTTCTGAGTTATTAGGCCATGCCGCCATTGCGATAAACTCAGTTCTTCTAGGAAGACGCTTTTTTAATGGAGCTGTATAAGGGTTAAACGTCCCGTTGACACTAAAGCCAACTTTAACTTCCCTAACTCCACAAAGAGTCTGAGCATTTTCTAACACAAGACTTTTCAAAGGAGGCAAATGAGCAGAATTTGAACTAAAGATTTGACCAATCTTGGTATTAGACTCATATCTAGTTCGCCCACTTATTGGATCTGTATGATTACCAGCGCCTAGTGGGTTTTTATAATAGTTAGTGTCATAAAGATTAGTATCCGAGTGAATTTCACTTACAGTTTGTTCAAAAAAATGTTTATTATCATCAAGTGTTAAGCCTGATGTAGTCGAAGCACTATTTTCTGAATTATTAACCCCTACCCAACGACTTCGCCACCAATTCTGACCAGTGTTTGAACCATCTCCAGGGTCTCCGGCTTTAGTTCCGATAGATGCAATATTGATAAAACAAGAATCAGGCCTTGTGTAACTAAAGTTCATTATCTGTTGGTTATTTGTCCCGTATGGACTAATTTGACGAGAAGAGTTTAATTGTGTTTGTGAATACATTACAGCTAAATGTTCAGCTTGAGTGGTATAATGTCTCTGAATTTCCGGACCTCTAAAGTCTGCAAAAATTGTCGGCCGTGTTGCCGTTGAAGCAGTACAGTCTGGATCCGTAGTGTTAGCAGAATTGATATCCCAAAGTCCTATACCATACCATAATCTTGGAGACCTCGTCGAAGGACAAGTTGTGCTATCCCAAACTTCTGCACTCCCAAGCTGTTTAACCGTACAATCTCCCCATAAACTTTTATGATAGTGATTCGCAACATTACTATTAACTCCATGACTTGAAATCATAGTAGCATTGGAGTAGTCATTTGAATTATTACCAAAAGATGCATTACCATAATGATGACTAGAAACGCACCCTACAAAATCATTAGCATTTTCACCGACTGAGCTTGAAGAGTTTTTACCAATAAATTCTGAAACATGAGATTGTAATTCATTATTAAGAGCTAAATCATAAACAGAACCACCTTCATCTTTAACAAAATTAGGGTCAAATACACTTCTACCTGATGAATAGTCAGCAGTTCTTGAGCCACGAGTAAAGTTACAACCTAGCTCATATCTATCGACCAGTAAGTCTCCACCTTGATCTATAAACCTTCCTGTGTCTGATTCTTTCCAATTATTTGTTGTTGGATTTGGTCTGTTTCCTAACCCGTTAAAGGCACAAGTGTAGAAAGGATTTGGTGTTGTTCCACTATGAATACTAAAAGAGCCGGCACTACTTGTGTCCATATCCATACATGCTCTTCTATTTGCCATTAATCTGTTGACTAATGCCATATTCGCAGGAGGAAGAATAACCTTAATAGTGTTATGTTCTATATTTCCATACTTATCATCAACTTCATAATTTAATTCTACATCATCAAAAACAGGTACAATTTTATACCAGTATGTTCTAGCATACTCGTACTGGTCAGTAGAGTTTTGATAATCAACACTATAGTCGGTGAAAAAAACCATTTTTTGATCAGTGACTTCATCTCCGTTTTGCCCTTTAAAATAGGTAAATACTTTGGAGTGTAAAAGCCTTGACTCATCAGTCACTTCTTTCCAAGATAGCTTATTGTCATCTGATCTATAGACTTTATAACCATATTTTCTAGAGGCTCTAGTGCCATGATCTTGTTCTGAAGCAAAAGTTGTTCCCATATATTCTAAAGTCACATCTCTCCATGAAAGACTTACTACTCCTTTATTACTAGCATAGTAAGTAGTTCCATTAACATCGCGCCCTCTACCATCAATAGTGGTTGTATAGTCAAAAGCTGAAGTATCATCGTAATTACCTGGAGGAGCATTGTATAAAGTTGCGCTATCAGGAGCACCCGTCGTTCCATCTAGAATGACATCATATGGTAGTCCGTCACGGTTAAGAGCTTCAAAAATATAGGCTTCATTTTGAAAGCTATGATACGGATTATTTTTTGGAATTGTACCATCAATTTTAGGTCCCACTGCAAACACTCTTGTCCACTCATTAAAACGCGCTGTAGGCATTGGAATTTCACAACTAATAATTCCAGTATTATATTCTGAAAAGAAATCAGCCCCAGTTGTTACATCAAGTACTGCTAAAACTGCAAAGTTATAAGTATAACCAGGCTTAAGTTTTTTAATAACCATCGAGGCTTGATTTGCTGTTTGATATGAAGATTTTTCGTATTTAATTGTATTATTTATTGACCCACTTTCAACACTATTACCTACTGGTAAGTTGTTAACAGTAACTGAGTTATCAAAAAATTCCTCGTAATCAAAATTCTCACCCTCTTCCATACGTTTTGAAAGAACTTGAAAAGCATTATAAATACCATCACTTGGTGTACCCCACTCTAATGTTACTTGGTAACTATCTGTCCCTGGGTCCAACTCAAGATTACACTTATTTTTTAGACCAGCGAACTGCTCTATTGTAGGTACTTGAACTTGAGGGTTAATACAACGAACAATCCAGTCTTCTTTTGGCATCACTAAATCAGGAGCACCTTTATCTCTTATGGCCGGTACAAGTGCGAAACAGTAACGAGTACTATCATAAGTCTCACCAGCACTATTGATAGCTTTAACACCTTTTAGCAAAATATTTTTTGTATAGTCACTTGCTTTAAGAGTCCCCCCCCACTTAAACGAGGTTGTGTCGTATTCAAGATCAGTTATATCATCACAGTTTCCAACACCAGATGTTACAGGAGTTCCTGTGGAAGGATCAATTTTAGTTGTTTGAAAGTCATAGACATTATTTTGGATGTCAGTGTGATTAATACAATGAAGTTCCATTTCGGATAAATATCCTGTTGACTTAGCAGGAGGATCAAAATCAAAATCTATGCTAAGCCCAGAGGAAGCAATAAGAGATCCATCTTTTGGGTTGTTGATAAACTTAATACCACCAAATGGTGGAATCTTTGCCGAAGTATAAACCCATGACTTATTGGTTATAATTGGCGGATTAGTCCCCCCTGATAATTTACAATCAAGATCAGTACATACTACAAGTCTAAACTGGTAGTAATGTTTGGGATCAAGTCCTTTAACGACAT
>CAXGOD010000305.1:0-3797 GCA_964011245.1 uncultured Bacteriovoracaceae bacterium
TTTATGTATGGTTTGATGCTCCCATCGGTTATGTCAGTAATACTAAAGAGTACTGTAAAGAATCTGGAGAAGATTATCTTTTAGATTGGTGGCATAACGAAGATGCAGAGATCACAAACTTTATTGGTAAAGATAATATTATCTTTCACGCAATCATCTTTCCGGTGATGAGTATGGCCTCAGGAAGAGTAAATCCTGTTAAAGTTCTTCCTGCGAACCAATATGTAAACTTAGAAGGAAAACAATTTTCTAAGTCTAAGGGGTGGTATATTGATGCAGAGAAAGCGATTAATGAGTTTGGCAGTGATCACCTTCGTTATTATTTAACAACTCTAATTCCAGAAACAAATGATTCAAGTTTTACTTGGCAAGGGTTTGAAGCAAAAATAAATAATGAACTAGCAAATAATATTGGAAACTTTGTAAACCGAGCTCTTACTTTCTTTTATAAGAATTGGACAGAGGGGATTGAAGCTAATCACTTTAAATCTTTCTTTGAAGGTGCTGAAATTCCAAAAATAGATCATGCAATTTGCGAGTACCATGAACTAATGAATAATGTTCAGGTTAAGCGAGGTTTAGAAAATCTTATGGCCTTAGGTCAAGTTGCTAATACCTTTTTCTCTGATCGTGCTCCATGGGCGCAAATTAAAGAAGATGAAAATGCTGCGGCTGAAACGATTGCTCATTCAGCGATGTATGCCTTTATTTTAGGAGTTCTTTTTAAACCTTTTCTTCCTGAATTATCAGATAAGATTATTGCTTACTTTGGAGAAGTTCCAGCGGATGTGATTGAAAAAACATATCAAGGTGACTTATCTGGAATGGAGAATTTCTTTAATAGAAAAACAGCTCTAGTTAAAAAGCCAAAAGGTCTTGTTAAAAAAGTTGATGCTGATAGAATTAAAGAATTAGAGGAAGAACTTAAAGCGAAGTCTTAGGTTGAATCTTTAAGGGAGTCCCTACAAATTCATTACCTTTTGCTTTTAAAAATGGCTTTGGTTTTATTTCAAACTTAGTTCGATTCCAAGTTCTTATGATCGCCCCCGATTGACTATTTACGTAAGCATCGTATGCCGATTTTAATCCTGTTTTCTTTCTTAAAATAATTTTTACATGCTCTACATATGTTCCAATATCATGTTGAACAAAGAGAACAGGTTTGACCTCTCGAATTTCAAGCTTTACATCGGGATGAATCATAGAAGTGAGTTTTTTATAAGCAAGTTTCTTCCATTCTTTATTAACCTTGTTGCTAATAGGGAAATCTGATTTCTTTGTCACAGAACCAACAATTGTTCTATCTTTAAACTTTGTAATAATAGAAGCTTTTGGGATAGATGCAATACCTCTTGTTGGGATAATCTTCGTTTCTTTTTGTTCAACATCTTTTTCTTTTTTTTCTTTGTTAGCTTTCGCTAATTCTTTAAATTCTTTGTGTTGTACATCCTTAAAATATTGATAGGTAAAGGTGACCGCTAGAAGGCCAATGACTCCAAGAAAAAGTTGAATTTTTTTATTTTCTGAATTCTTTTTCATTTTTAATCTATTACCTTGAAAGAGAAGTTAATAACCTTAAATGGTTTCATCCCCGCGTATTCATAATCTTTATAGTCTTCACCTGATCCATTTTCATTAAAACAATCTTGGCAATTAGTAAATCTTGCACGGAATCTACAGTTAAAAGTTGTTCCTGGTTGAATCCATTTATTTACTTCCATAAGAGTAATATTTGAAGATGCGTGACGAGGATCATCGTTACCAACGGAGATTGTTTCAAGCCATGTCTTTTGTGGTTCAATTTTTCCAAAAACAGCTTGGTCTGCACCCGGAAGCATTCTAATTAAGCACTCGTTTGGATTGAAGTTTGCACCAGATACTTCATTATTTAGACATTCATGGTCTTCAAGACCTAAAACGTGCTTTCTAAAAAAGTCTTGAGCTACCCATTTTGTTTCATTCTCATCACTGTATTGAACTAAACATATAGGTTGTGGAGAGTCTAGTTCATAGAAAGTATGAGTTACTGAATTAGAAACTGTTGTTCCTATTCTTTTATTCGTTTTGGTTATATGTTCACAGTCTCCATCTGCTCCTGGAGTATTTGGATCCCATACAACACCACCTTCTGTATCAAGTGGCCATCCGTCAATCTGACATGGACTCCAATTTGCTATTTGATTCATAAATGGAGTTACTGATAAGTTCTCTTGGCGATTTACAAATAAGCTTGCTGAGTTATCAAGTTTCATATGGTCCCAGTCATTAGCCAAGACTTGAACTCCAGACATCGTACTATTTGATGAGTTAAGTAGATTTAAAGAAACCCCAACAATCTCACCAGGACTAATCTTTATATTATCATTATTGTATTCAACTCCAGTAAGACCTGTCGATAATGCAACACCTTCGCCTTCAAAAGTTAATCTGTTAATAATTCCTTGGACCTCTGAGCGACCATCAAATACATATGCCGTTGCTCTTGTATCAGTTGGAAGATCTAGATAATCTTTAGAAACAAGTATTGTTTCTTTTCTGTTTAACTCACTTACTTCAGTCGAAGCTGACAAAGCAGAAAAAACATTTACGTTTGCAGTGTAAGGTAATGAAACCATATCAAAGTCTTCATACTTAACATCTGTTGCTGTTGCTCCGGATACTAATGTTCCTTGTCCGGCATCACCATAAGACTTAAATAGCAGAAGGCCGTACTCATCTAGAAGTTGTTCGGATTTATCTGTAGTAAAGCCAGGACACAGCCCAACAGAAGAGTTACTTATATAATGCTTAATATTTTTAGCAAAGATCTTAAAGAATCTTCTCATATCTGGAGGAGTAACTTGATGGGCCCAAAGATAGGCTTCATCAATATTTAAATTTGTAAAAAAGACGTTCTGAAGAGTCGGATTAGTTATGGCATAACTATTAAAAAAGTCACTTCCTTTTGCAGTCATGTCTCCAATTTCTGCCAACGTTTCATTTATTAAAAGTAATGTCATAGTCGCTGCAGAGTAGTGTTCTGACTCAGCAGTATTGGGTGCAACGTCAGTGCTAATGCTCTCATGACTGTTACAAGTTGTTCTAAATGTTTCTGTAAGTCTTGCTAGATAATGAGAAACAATTTGTCCAGCGTAGTGAATTTCACCTTCATAACGTGTAGTAGGGCTGTGAGCATTATAATTGATATATTCTGGATACGATACTTTTTCTCCTGGTATATCGCCTGAGATTCCAGGAACGTGAGTTGTATCATCTTCATCCATAGGACGTCCAAACTTCTGGCCCACAAAGCCTTGCGATTCTTGAATTAGATAGGGAATACGATCCATAGCCCATTCCCCAATGTATCTTCGTCCAGTCATAAAATAAGTAAAAAAGTCTGAGAGACCTTCGTTTATAGCACCAGCTTCATCGTAGTCCATTGTCCCAAGATCAGACTTAAAATCGATGGATGGATATTGGTTTATTCCAAACTGATTATAACGAACATTTCTTTGATTCATCATTATCTTAACAAAAACATGTCCCATCTCGTGATAGAGGACGCCTGGGTCTTGTGCCATATGAAGTTTTGATTGGTTTGCATTCCAGCCAAGACACATTGTATCTTCTGCTGGGTCAAAATAGGCATTGATATCAGCGCCTTCAAATTCACATTTTGAATATACTTTCAAGGTCTTTGAGACACCACTTTGCCCTAACCAGAAACTCTTCGTTACTGTAGGGTTGTACTTATTTGAAGGCGGTATAAATAGTGATGATAGGTCATGTGTCAGCTGGTGATTGTACTGCATAGA
>CAXGOD010000306.1:0-3781 GCA_964011245.1 uncultured Bacteriovoracaceae bacterium
CCCATAGCCCCACATTTTGTGTGACCACAAACAACAATTTCTTCTACCTGTAATGCCTTTACTGCATACTCTAAAGTCGCAGTATCACCATCAGCGACATTAGTCTCGTCATTTGCCGCAGGAATACTATTTCCAGCATTTCTTATGACAAATAACTCTCCATGCTCTGTATCTGTTAATTGGTTAGGCATAATTCTTGAATCTGAACATGTAATAAATAATGTTTTAGGACTCTGTCCTTCAACATGCTTTGGAAGATCCGATTGGATCTTTGGTAGAACTTCGTCTACATATTTTTTATAACCTTTTAAAGCTGTCATTATCTCTCCTGAATAGTTTCGTGTTTAATCTGTACTTAATTAAACAATCTGTTCGGGAGGCGGAGTGACTACTTCTAGTGAGATTTGCTCAAAGTAGAATGTTGACTCATAGATAGATACTGTTTTTAAGAATCTCTTATTTATAGCAGTATAGATAATCTCTTCTCCTTCCCTGTTTTCCTCTTCTGCCTCAAGCTCTTCAAGCTCAACAACAAATTCATAGGGACAGTCAGAAGCAGAGTCAATACCTGGACCTACAACAGACATCATCGGAAATACTATAAATGCTAAAACTGTAATAAAAATTTTCACGACAATACTATCGGCTAGTTTAGCATTTCACTCAACTTGATATGGCTTAAACTTTAATTAGACAAACTAAAACTTAGGTTTTTCCTCAGAATTCAAGTCCTTAGAATCTTCTTCATTTATAGGTCGCATGCCTCTTAGTATTGGTTTAGACGTTTGTATAGGAGGTGTTGTAACTGGACTCGATACAGTAGGAAGCAACTCTTCTTTTTTGGGAGCAGGAACAGCACAAGCGACTTGCTCTTTATAGATATTCTTAGGCGCCTCGAAAGATGAGAAAACAACACCATCATCTAAATATCTTTGAAGTAATAAGTAAGAACAATATGCTTGTCCATGAGATTGTTTGATATCTTCTCTTTGCCCTTCAGCAAAGATTAAACCATGATCTTGAATGTTTTCTAAAAGCTCTTTTCTGTAATAGCAAAAGTCAGATTTTGTCGTCTTATCACATTTTTTAGATCTTTTATAAACATCTTGGCTTCCTTTTGATGTTACCTTCATATGAATTGGCTCACGGCAAACATCTACTTTCCAAGTCGTTTCAAGTATTCCTTTAAATGTGACTTCAATAAGACATTCTTCTTTTTTTATCTTTATCTTATTCTCAACAAGGCCAAAGAATTTTCCTTTATGTTTGATTTCAGTTTTATACTTACTACTCAAACATTCTTGTGAAGAGAATTTGTTAGCGTATACGTTAGAGCTAATAAGAATTAATACCAATAGATTACTATACTTCAACCACTGCATTTTTCTGAACCTCCAAGATGATTGCTGATGCATCATATGATAAAAAGCCTGATGTAGATTCTTTCTTTAGTTGAAAGAAAATTTCATCTAATATATCTAATGGCTTAATTTTTTTATTTAATATTATTTCTTCCATCATAAACTCGGGGTTTAGCTTCTCCCAGTTTCTGATAAAACCTGGAGAACAAAGAAGAATTCTCTCTCCTCTATCAATAGTTCTTGAAAACTGACCTTCTTCAAGCTCATTCACTAGTACTGATGGTCCTGAATTGGAGAAGTTATTTGAAGCGGAACTTAATGCTTTAAATTTTCCAAATAAATGTCCACTAACAGTATGTTTATTAAGATCAATTATCGCTGTAAATAAATCAAGTTCAACTTCTTTTTTCTTTGAAGAATTTAACTCTACAATTTCGGACTTAATGCTATTTATAAGATTCATCTCTGTTTCTTGAGAAATTTCTTTTTTCATTTTAAAGTGCGTAAATAATTGCAAGATTGAGCTACTTGCTAAATACGACGAAGTTGCAGACATCAATACAAATAATTTATTTTGCTCCATAAAAATATCGAAGAATTCTCCTCCAATATTTTCACCTGCTGCATACTTACTATAAACTTGAACTCCCTTTATATCTTGAAACCTTCTTGGAGTTTTAATTTCATACATCTTCTTTACTCTCATCATCTCAACTTCAACGTTGCCCATGATTTCTGAAAGCTCTTGATTAACACTAATTAATTGAGATCTAAGAACTTGTTTTTCTCGTAGTAAATCTTCTGAATTATTAATTAAGTTCTTTAAAGCCTTAAGGTCAGAGTTTGGGCCTACGACGCTTACTGTATTAGGATAAATAGTTTTAATTTCGTTTTTTGGATCAAACAGAATGACTGAGCTGAACACCTCTAGATTGGCCTGTAGCTTAGGACTTTGGACCTTATAGACATCAGCATGAACCATCGCCAGGTCATCAGACATAGGCCGTGAGAGCTCCAAAGTCGCTTCATCCAGCTTAACAGTACCTACCCCATCAAGTTCAATTTTATCTAGTAAATTTGCCAATTCCCCTTGGCTATCAACAATTATCATTTAGTTCCTTGAATCCATGAAAATAATTTTTTTTTAACATCTTCCAAATGTGTAATTTCAAGAGGTTAAGATGAGAAGATAATTCTTATTCAATTTTACTGTTTATTTTTCTGGAAAACAACCGATTAGAAAAGGAGTCTTTAGTAAGGCGCACTGTATTATAACAGTATAGAGAGAATAATAGATGGCGAACAAAAAGAGAAAAGACAATGTAATCAAGCTCCCTAGCTCTAAAGGGAATTCTGCTGCCAGAAGTATAGTTAATATGGCACATAGAATTGAAGAGCTTAAGAGTGAGAACCAAAAAGTATGTGAGATGGCGGCTAGAACTATTTTAAAAGCTCTAGATGCTAAAGACAATTATACTTTTGGACACAGTATGCGTGTTACATACTTCTCTATGATTGTGGGTAAAGAGCTTGGCCTATCAGATGCTGATGCGTATGAGTTACAACTAGCTGCCCTATTCCATGATATTGGTAAAATCGGAACTCCAGATGCAGTTCTAAACAAACCTACCAGATTAACTGATGAAGAATTTAAAATAATGAAACAACACCCTACTCAATCATATGAAATTTTAAAGGGTTTTGATAATTTCGAAAAGATTGCACGAAATGCTAAACACCATCATGAAAGATATGATGGAAGAGGATATCCTGACGGACTAAAAGGTGAAGAAATTCCAATGTACGCTAGAATTATTCTTATTGCTGACACATTCGATGCAATGACCTCAACAAGAGTTTACAGAAAGGGACTTCCTTATGAAGTAGCTTTCGAAGAGCTAAAAGAGTTCTCTGGGTCTCAATTTGATCCAGGTCTAGTACAACGTTTTATTACTGGAATGAAAAAGGAAATGGCCAAAGGTGAAGACCAATTCTATATTCCGTTAATGGATGAAATGTACGACAAAGACGCTGCTTAGAAACGACAAAACTCTGTTTCTTCAATATTATCAATATTTTTTTGTTGTTTAATCTCGCAATTCTCAGTATTCGGAAATACTTTTATTGGATAACACTCAGCCTTTCGCCCCTGACTAGAATTCCAAGCATAGTTTTTTTCGCAAGTTTTAAAACTTACAGAATCAATGCAGGCCCAGTGCTTTCCACTACAATTATAAACTAGTGCTCTACCGTTTATTTCAAAAGTTGGAGGATCTGTAGGTTTTATATCTCCCCGAATCTTTTCAGCTTTTTTATCAGCTGTTATCTTAACCTCTAAGTCCTGTAAAATTGACTT
Organism: uncultured Bacteriovoracaceae bacterium; assembly: GCA_964011245.1. GTDB lineage: Bacteria > Bdellovibrionota > Bacteriovoracia > Bacteriovoracales > Bacteriovoracaceae > CAKZJW01. Next base: position 3,718 of record CAXGOD010000306.1, read on the forward strand.
CGTTATATCTTGGTTAACGCTTCCGTCTATAACTTGATCATCGATTTGTCCGTCACTTAACTGC
>CAXGOD010000307.1:0-3773 GCA_964011245.1 uncultured Bacteriovoracaceae bacterium
CCTAAGAACTCAAGAGAAATATCTGTTTCCTCTGTAGGATGAGCACTTAACATAGGCTCATAATAAAGCCCTTCGTGCTTATCTTTTACCTGGGCTTCAAACGCCATTTCAATATGATCTTTTTTTCTATCTGCCACTTTTAGGTCCTACTACCATTACAAATTCTTTTTTCTCTTTTGCCAGCTTCTGACTTAACTCTCCAAGAGTTGCACGAACAAGTCTTTCATTTTCTTGATTAAGCTCAATCCCAATAAAGGCATAACGATCTGGATTTGCTCGCGCGAGCTCATCAATCAGCTTTTTCATTCTATAAGGAGTGTCCATAATAACTGAGACTTCACTTTGATTAGCGATACGTTTAACTGCTTTTGCTCTTAAAGCCGAATCTACAGGTATAAAACCTTCAAAAATAAAGCGTTCATGTGGAAATCCAGAAAGGGCCACAGCAAGAGCAATAGAGTTATCAAAAGGCGTGCTTGTCACCTTAATATTTAACTCATGACAACGTTCCACAAGTTTTTGTCCAGGATCACAAAATGCAGGTAGTCCACAGTCGCTCATTAGGAAAACATTTTTTCCCTTTTTTAGAAAACCTATAAGCTCGTCGCCCTTTTTCTCTTTGCGGGTGTGTTCGTTATATAAATGAAACTCTTCAATAGTTTCACGAGGAAGTCCAAAGCGTAACCATCTTCTTCGGCCTTCCTTTGCTTCTTCAACACAAATAATATCTTTTTTTGCAATAGCTTCTTCTAATAATTCCTTTGCAACAGGGTTTATTGGATGCCTGTCATCAATAGGAGTTGGTACTAAAGTTAGAACACCTTTCATTTTATCACTCCCATATCAACAAAAAGCTCAGGTCTATGGAAGTCCGGAGTCTCTTCAGTATTAATATTTAATGCGAAATACTCTCTACTCTCTTTATTTCCCAAACAAGCAAAACAATTACCAATTATTTTCTTTGAGTTTCCTGGAATAAAGTTAAGACCAATGCTCAAGGTACTTTTCCAAGAACTTCCTAAAGTAATATTAGAGACAGCAAGATCTAAAACTTCAGGGACATGCCACTTAACTCGAGGCTCTTCAATAACTAAACCAAAAGGTTGATTTAAAGGTGAAGTTTGTACTTCTAAATAATCCTGTGAATCTTCTCTTTTTAAAAAGATTTCAACCACATCACTTTCCCATAATCCCCAATTTTCTTTATAATCTTTCCCAAAGTCTTGATTTTGGTGAGGCTTATAGTTACTGACTTCAAAATCAAAATGTACATAATCACCTTCGACTTTCCATTCTACCAGGACCTTATGCTGCGACGCACATGAATTATGTAGTTTTAGTATTTTTGACATGCTGTCTTATAAATAATTACGACTATAATGACAAGGTTCAAAGAATGCATTACATAGGTAACTATGGAAAATCTCTATATAAGTTGTCCTATGGGACTAGAAAAAATCGCCTGGGATGAAATTTCTCATAAATGGGGCCTGTTTTTAAACACTGAAATCCCAAAGCCCACCTTTTTATTAGGGGGAATTGAGATTGAAACAGACCTGGCATCTGGGCTTGCTATCAACCTATTTTCTAAAACCGCCAACAAAGTTCTCTTAAGAATTAAAAAACAAAAATGTCGAGATGTGCCTAAACTCTTTAATATCATCTCCAAAATCAAATGGAAGACCTATTTAAAACGAGTTGATGTTAAGTGGAATATCACCGCCCATGAATCTCGCCTGTTTAATACCAAAAAAATTGAGAAGGCCTGCCACGATGGCCTGGATAAATATTTTAATGCTAATAAACTTTCTCAGAAGATCATTGATCAAAAAGAGAGTTTTCATACTCAAAATATCTTTCTACGCTTTGATAAAGATGAACTCACCATAAGCTTAGATACTAGTGGTGAACTACTCCATATAAGAGGAGGAGAAAGTTTTAGAGGCCTGGCTTCTATTCGCTCAACTTTGGCAAGCTGTTTACTGTGGCAAATGATTAAAGATGAAGTTTCATTTTCTTTACTAGATCCTATGTGTGGATCAGGAACTTTTTTAAAAGAAGCTCAAAACTTTTTTGTACTTTCTACTCGAGTCTTTCCATTCCAAGATTGGGCAGATGAGATTCAACTAAATAAAATCCTTAAAGATCTGCCTTATGAAAATCTCTACGGTTTTGATCTTGATAAGAATATTATTAAAAAATGTTTGGAGACGCATTCAGCTATTCAGTTTCAACAAGAAGATGTCTTTAAAAAATCAGATATTGAGACAAAAGAACTTGTCATAATAATTAATCCTCCTTACGGGAAAAGAGTAAAACTTACAAAACCACGTGATATTTTCTTCCAAGAACTAGTTGATTGTTTACAAAAGAATTATTCGCCTAAGAAAATTGGAATCATCCTGCCGGAAGATATTAAACTTAAACAAAAATCAAAAAAATATAGAATTTTTAATAGTGGGATTTGGTTAGTTTTTCATATTCTGAAGTAATTATCTTTTACTTCGTGCTAAACGATAACGTTTGACCCAACTAAGATATCTATCAGGATTACTTACTTTATTTTTCTTTCTAATTTCAAAGTGTAAATGAGCTCCACGAGAACGTCCTGAGTTACCAACTTTAGCAATCACTTCACCCTGACTTACTTTTTGACCCTTGCGAACAATATTTTTACTATTATGGGCATAAACTGAGTGATATCCATTTGGATGCTTAACAACCACAACTCTACCGTAACCTCTCATCCAACCTGAATGGGTTACCTTACCATCAGCAGCTGCAATGATTGATGTTCCGGTTTTAGCAGGGATATCAATTCCATCATGGTGACGACCATTTCTTGGTCCAAAGTAAGATGAGATTCTTTTTGAAGAAGGCACAGGCCACATGAATTTATCAGAAGCACTATAATCAAAAGTAGAGTCATCGACTCTAGGATTAGCGAAGTAATTTATAAATCCCGTTTTTTTAGAAACGAAGACCCACTTCTTACCCTGGCGCTTATAATAACCGCTTTTCATGGCACATGATGATGTCACAAAAGCGATTAAAAATAGAATGATTATGTTGCTTTTTTTCATACTACTTTTGTAGGATAGATTCTATTTGGCCTATAATTGAATCATCTTCAATGGTCTTACCCTCTAAGCATTGAAGATTAACTGAAATATAACCGTTATAAACTTCATAACAATCAGTTCCAGGAGTTTCTTCATAACCGCGATAAGTTCCGCCAACCCAGTAGTAGTTTCTACCTCGAGTATCCACCCTTTCAACTACCTCTTCGGAATACTTTTGGAAACCTGTGCGAGTAACTTTCACACCGGCAATTTTTTCCCACGGCAGATTGGGTACATTTATATTGAGAACTGTCATTTCTGGAATAAGTTTATGGATATCTTTTTTAACAAGATCTGAGATAAATTCAGATGCAACATCAAAATGCTCTACATCTTTTATACTTTGAGTGACTAAGCTTACGGCGATAGCAGGAACACCTCTAAAGGCACCCTCTCTCGCAGCTGCAATTGTTCCTGAGTAATATCTATCTTGCCCAAGGTTAGCACCGTGATTAATACCTGAGACCACAAGATCGGGCCTGTTATCTTTACATACGTGCCCAACACCAATTAAGACACAGTCAGCTGGATACCCCGTACAAGCGTAGGTATTTTTACCAGCATTACTTACTCTAATTGGCTCACCTAAAGTGATACCGTGTCCACAGCTAGAACGCTCTTGATTTGGGGCGATAGTTGTTACTTCGAAGT
>CAXGOD010000308.1:0-3770 GCA_964011245.1 uncultured Bacteriovoracaceae bacterium
ACTAAATGGTTGATAACGACCCCATTTGCTTGAGCAACTTGATAGGGAATAGGAACAGGGCCAGCACCCATTAATAGAATAGGCTCATCAGGTATTATCTCTGTTAAAGGTAAATCTTTTGGTGGTTCAATTCTTTGCATAGATTTATTTTCCAAATTAAAGTTGTGCACTTCAATTATTATAATATGAAAGACTATTATCTCCAATTCTTCTTCAGTTTGAACTGAAAAAATATTTGAATTTATCTGACTTAAATTTAATGCTGCCAAATCTTCAGCTATTTCTGAAATCTAAACCTTTAAAGTACAATTGATGAAACGGCTAGGGATACGGCAGCTATATACACTGGTGGTATCTCCGAAGTAGATAAAAATCTACATAATCAATTAGTCTATGAAGATATCCCAGAATAAAGAATTGAGCATATTATCAATATTGCTCTTGGAGCAGATAAAGGCTGGAGCTTTGGGGGAAGGAAAGTTACGGCAAGTAATAATTACAATGTTCATTGTATATGTGTTCCCACTTAGATACACCAGAAGGTTATGAGTGAGAAAAAAGAACCAAATAGTTTGCCAATAACAAGTTGGTTACCAATTACAATGAAAGACGCCCGTAAGAAAGGGTGGGAAGACCTTGATGTTGTTTTAGTAACAGGGGACGCTTATGTGGATCATCCAGCATTTGGTTCAGCAGTCATAGGTCGAATTATTGAATCTTATGGTTTCAAAGTTGCAATTATAGCTCAACCTAATTGGCAAGATGACCTAAGAGATTTTAAGAAATTTGGTAAGCCTAAACTCTTTTTTGGTGTTACTGCCGGTAATATGGACTCAATGGTAAATAAATATACTGCTGGAAAAAGGAAAAGAAGTGATGATGCTTATACTCCAGGTGGAGACGCTAACTTTAGACCTGATTATCCAACAATAGTTTATACACAAATATTAAAAGAGTTATATCCTGATACACCTGTCCTTTTAGGTGGAGTTGAAGCGAGTCTTCGTCGAGTAACTCATTATGACTATTGGCAGGATAAGTTAATGCCTAATATACTCACTCAGTCTGGCGCAGATATGCTCATCTATGGCATGGGTGAACAACCCTTAAGAGATATTTTAAATTTACTTAAAAAAGGTGTTCCTTTTTCTAACTTAACAACTGTTCAACAAGTAGCATTTTTGCAAAACACAAGCGAGGGGCTACCAAAAAATAAAAATTGGAAAAGCTTTGAACTTGCAAGCCATGAAGTATGTCTTAATGACAAAAAGAGATTCGCTAGAAATTTTCGTTTTATCGAAACTGAATCAAATAAACAAAATGCAAGAAGGCTTTATCAAAACGTTGGGGATAAAACCCTAGTAATTAATCCTCCTTACAAAGTAATGACTGAAAAAGAAGTAGATGCTTCTTTTGATTTACCATTTACAAGATTACCTCATCCTAAATATAAAAAACGTGGTCAAATCTCAGCTTATGAAATGATTAAGTTTTCAGTTAATATGCACAGAGGTTGTTTTGGAGGTTGTAGCTTTTGTACTATTTCTGCTCATCAGGGAAAGCTTATAGCTAGTCGTTCTAAAGAATCTATATTAGAAGAAGTAGATCAAATAACTAAAATGCCAGATTTTAAAGGATACTTATCTGATCTTGGTGGTCCTAGTGCAAATATGTATCAAATGAAAGGAATAGATCAAAAAATGTGTGACGAGTGTTCCCTTCCATCATGTGTTTTTCCAGATATTTGTACTAATCTTGATACTGACCCTTCTAAAATGTTAGACATATATAGAGAAGTAAACGCAAACCCTTCTGTTAAAAAGGCCCATGTAAGTTCAGGACTTCGTTATGATTTAATGCTTAATCCTAAGTCTAAGCATAAGAAAAAAGATGAGGAGTATGTCGAACAATTAATTACTCATCATGTTTCGGGGCGTTTAAAAGTTGCACCAGAGCATACTGAAGAACATGTTTTAGACTTTATGAGAAAACCATCCTTTAAGCTTTTTGATAAATTTAAAAATAAGTTCGATGAGATATGTAAAAAAAATGGATTAAACCAAGAACTTATACCATATTTTATTTCAAGTCACCCAAGTTGTAATGGTGAGGATATGGCAGCACTAGCTGTAAAAACCAAACAGTTGGGTTACAAGTTGGAACAGATACAAGATTTTACACCAACACCAATGACATTAGCCACTATTGTTTATTATTCTGGTGTTCATCCTTATACAATGAAGCCTGTTCGCACAGCAATTAGTTATGATGAGAAGAGCAAACAAAGAAAATTCTTTTTCTGGTATAAACCTGAGAACAAAAATTTTGTAAAAAACTATCTCTCTAAGCTTAAGCGTTTAGATATGACCAAAGAACTCTACGGTAAATGAAAGTTGTTATTGTTGGTGGTGGTCCAGCGAACATATTTCTATCATTAAAGCTATTAGAAGCTGGGCATGAGGTCGCACTTTATGAAAAAACAAATTCTATTGGTAAAAAATTTCTTGTCGCCGGAAAAAGTGGTTTAAATATCACTCATAGTGAGCCAATAGATAAATTTTCTCAAAAGTATTTTGAAAACAGTAACTACTTCTTAGAGCTCTTAAAAGATTTTTCTAATGATAATTTAGTAGAGTGGCTCAAAAACTTCGAAATAGAAACATTTATAGGAAGTAGTAAGAGGGTCTTTCCTGAGTCATTTAAAGCTTCATCTATTTTAAAAAAATGGACTGATAGGTTAAAAAACTATTCATCTTTTTCTCTTTTTACTGAACATGAACTAACAGAGATAAAACTTAATGAAGTTACTTTTAATAGAAATATTAAAGTTCATTTTGATAAAGTTGTTTATGGGCTAGGTGGTGCGAGCTGGAATAAAACAGGTAGTGATGGACTTTGGACAAATTTATTTAAAGCACACGATATTAAAATGATTCCTTTTGAGGCCAGTAATTGTGGATTTGAAATTTCTTGGTCAAAAGAATTTAAATCTAAGTTTGATATTGCACCTTTAAAAAATGTAACAGTAAGTTTTAATGGTCACTCAATAAGAGGAGAGTTGATGTTAACTCAATATGGTATAGAGGGAACACCCATATATAGTTTAAGTCATTATATAAAAAAAGAACTAAATAAAAATGAGAAGGCGATTGTTTATATTGATTTAAAACCAGATCTTGATTTAGAGCAGTTAAATCAAAAACTAAGTAAAAAAAGAAATAAAGACAGTCTCTCTAATCACCTACGAAAAAGTCTCTCTCTCGATGGCATTGTTATAAGTTTTTTAAACGAGTTTTCATCTAAAGAAAGTTTTAAAAATGAATTAGGCCATTTGATTAAAAACTACCCAGTAGAACTGAACAGTATACGCCCTATGAATGAGGCGATTTCGACTAGTGGTGGAATATCCATGGATGAAGTTACTAAGTCCCTAGAGCTTAAAAAGCTTCCAAATCATTATGTCATTGGTGAGATGCTAGATTGGGATACGATAACTGGTGGTTACCTTTTACAGGGATGCTTTTCTATGGGACATAGAGTCTTTAAAGTAATTACAAGCGTTTAGGCAGTTTATATGTAGGAAATATACGTTCCAAAAATTATTTTAAAACTGAAACACTATGTTTGCGCAAGGCATTGCGGATTTTTCTCACTATGCTATAAAGTCTTCATCAGGGGAATTCCTTAAGGGGTTAAGGAAGAAAAGGGTAGCTCAGTAGGGGATAACCTTCAGAATTTGAAGGTTGTTTTGAGCAAAATATAATTAAGAA
>CAXGOD010000309.1:0-3760 GCA_964011245.1 uncultured Bacteriovoracaceae bacterium
AGTATCTGGGATTGGATGTTCATCAAGATTCCCATACTATATGGGAACATATGGAATGCACTCTATTCATGGTAGAGCACCTGCTGTTGCAACAGGGTTAAAGTTACAAAATCCTGATCTTAGTGTTTGGATCATTACAGGGGACGGAGATGGTCTAAGTATTGGCGGAAATCATCTTGCCCATATTATTAGACGTAATTTAAATGTAAACCTTATACTATTCAATAATGAAATCTATGGATTAACTAAAGGTCAATACTCGCCAACATCTAAGGTTGGAACAACGACTAAATCAACACCTTACGGTTCAATTGATAGACCCTTTAGTCCGGCTAAGTTTATGTTGGGAGCTGGTTCAACTTTTTATGCTAGAACAATTGATACTGACCCAAAACATATGATGGAAGTGATGCAACAGGCTCATGCCCATAATGGAACCAGTGTTATTGAGGTTTTCCAAAACTGTATTATTTTTAATGATAAGGTTCATGATGCTTATACTAATCGTGTGACTCGTGATGATCATTCTATAAGATTAGAAGCGGGAAAACCTATGATATTTGGAAAAGATAAAAACAAAGGTTTAGTCATGGATAATTTTAACTTAAAAGTTGGAACAATCGGTGAAGATATTAAAGTTGAAGATTGTGTTATCCATGACCCAACTAATGATAATTTAATTAATGTTCTTGCTGGTCTAGGTAACCCTGACTTTCCTGTTCCTCTTGGAGTGTTAAGAGCGGTAGAGGATACAGTCTATGATGACCAATTACATGCACAATTAGATTCAGTTAAAAAGAAAAAAGGGAAAGGATCATTTAAAGACCTTTTAAACTCTGGTGAAACTTGGGAAGTAAAATAGGTAAATAATGGAATTACAGGCAAAAGTTTATATCATTCTTACGTTGGTCTTTGTCGTGTTAATCATTCATATGGCAAATATTAGGAAAAAATCTAATCGCCAAACAAAATTTCCATTATTGATTAATGCTTTTAGAGCTGACTTCGCTACCCTTAATCCACTTAAAGTATCTTATTACCTAAAGCATATGGGGAGCCAATTTCGATTTATCCCCATGATCTCTAACGAAATCTTTGAGTATTTAAGTGAGCTAGATAAAGAACTTAAATTTAATCAGAAAAGATCTAAGTCATACTTCATAAAACTCAATGCGGACATGCAGGATCAAGATGTTGATCTTTTTACAAAAGAGTTTAGTCTAAAGTTTGATGTGGTTAAGATTGAAACTAAAACAGATGGCAGCTACGATATATTCATTAAAGAGAAGTTCACTCAATTTAATCTAACTCGTATGACTAAGTTTGTAACAGAGTATCTTAAGAAAGTTGATCCATATATTATCTCTGAAGCTCAGGACATTCCTGAAGAATCAAATTTGATGCAATAATTATTTTACGATTTGATATTGATAAGTTGTTTCTATCTTTCCATTGTTTAGAACTTTAAAGTCTAGATTAACAAAGTACTCTTCCGGTGTTTCATTAATTTTCATAACAATATAGCCATGTTTACTTGTTCCATACAATGGAGATTTCTTTAATGGACGTGACTTAGCAAATGACCCACTTATAAATAACTCAGTTCCTTTAGAGCTGCCTTCGTGACTTACTTGATGTTCATGACCTGCAAAATAAGCATCTACTTTTCCAATTACACTATACTTTAAGAAGTACTTTGTTAGTGGTGAAGCATCTCCATGTTTGCCTGAGCTCTTGTAAGGATGATGTCCAAAGGCCAAACGTACCTTACAGTTTTTATGACCTTTGATTTGTGACCTAATCCACTTAAATGTTTTATAGGCACGACGTACTTTAAAGTGTTCAGCGGCAGTAGTATCAAAGTTGAATAAACAAATCTTACCTTGGTGGTATGTTTCCACATAGTTTAGTGAAGGTGCAAATAAGTAGTGAAACTTATTATGAAGCTTAGTCCATACATACTCATCTTGCTTGTAGTCATGGTTACCTGTGATGATATGAAATAACGGTTTGTTCTTTCCGTTTATTGTGCCCTTAAAAGGCACATAGAACTTATCAAAGTATTGGGTATCAAATTCATTTTTTAAGCCTGAAGGGTAGATAACATCACCAAGCAGTCTTATCTGATGACAACCTTCTTTTGCTAATTGTTCACCCATAATTTTTTGAGTAGTGCTTCCAGTTCCGGTATCCCCAATAATACAAATCTTATAGTCATTATTAACTATGGTTTGATGCATATTGAAATAAGCGTTTGAATTAAATGAAAATAGAAAACTTAAGGCCAAAAGTTTTAGCATAATCCCTCCATGGATATACTATAAGGATATAAAATTTGAATCAAATTTGGCAAAGAGCGGTAAAGTCAGGTAATAGGTTTAAAGGCTTAATTTCTTATTAATTATTTAATAATTTTGGATTTATTATGCTTTTAGCATATTTTCCAAAGCGTTTTATCATATTAGGAACTTGGTCTGGATAAACTGGACACTCGTAGCGTCTTTTATTTTTGTTTTCGAGAACTTTAATATTGTTTGCAATATCTTTAGCAAAACTCTCTGTATTATATTTACTACAGTTCATGCCTTCATCCCATGCATGGGAGATGTATATGTCTAAGTCTACATTATTCTCAATAGACCATTTACCTTCAGAACAATCAATATACTTTCTTTTAACTTTGTCTTTATCTGAACCTAAAAGATCTTTCCAAAATTGCATTCCTTCGTAATTGGCCGCAAGATCAGCATAGGAGTAGACGCCACCAAGAATTTGACCTTCAACGCTGTACTCTAAAACATTTCCCACTTTTAAGATATTCTCCATGGTCATGTCTAAGGTGTGATACATCTCATAATAATAGTATCCCTCGTCAAGAAAATGTCCAAACTTATCGGCGCCAATTAGAATGTCTTTATGACGAATAGGGGGAGTGAAGGCAATACCAAGCATAATTCCAATTTCAATAATTTGTTTATGGAAAGATTTAGACTTAAAAAATACTGAATCCTTAAAAGTCATCATCGACCTAGGAAATTTATCTGTTGTCATTATATGATGTTCAATTACACCTTGGATTGGTCTTCTTAGAGTCTCTCCTAAAAGGGATTTCATTGCATCGTTATCACAAGTATTTGTGTCTTTAGAGTTAAGTTTAGTAATGACTTTTTTAAGCCTAGAATTTATCTCAAAATTAACTTGTGGAAGGCCTTCTTGCTTTAAAACATAACGAGGAGTAAATGCATCTGTTTCAGCTGCGAAGATATTTAATGATAGAATGGAGAGGACTAAGACAATTATTTTAATGATGATTCTCAATATAGTCAGAGTTTTTATAAAACTTCACATCTGGAGATTTATCCTGGCATAGTTTTAAATCCCAATCAGATTTAACTCCATAACAAATTCTATCCTTACCATCAATTAAGATATTTGATGAGTAATTTGATTTAAAACTATCTTCAACTTTTTTGTCTTTAAAGCGAAGCCAACGGACACCAGTAAAAGGTGTTCCTTCATAATCTGCTTTTACATTGTATTCATCTTCTAGACGAAACTTAACAACTTCAAATTGAAGAACACCAACAGCTCCGAGCATCTTGGCCCCTGTTGCAGGTCTAATGAAAAGTTGAGTAGCTCCCTCTTCAGATAATTGGCGTAAACCTTTGTCTAAATGTTTTGCTTTTAAAGGATCTTTTAGAGCTACTGATCTAAAGAGTTCAGGAGCAAATGACGGGATACCAGTGTAAGTGAATTTTTC
>CAXGOD010000310.1:0-3753 GCA_964011245.1 uncultured Bacteriovoracaceae bacterium
TCCTATGAAAAACCTATTAGTAGTATTACTTGCATTAGCATCTTTTAATGTTTTTGCTTCAAATGAAAAGACTGCAGCTTATCCACAGCTAAACGTTTGGCCTAACAGCGTGGAAGTTAGAATTTGGAATACATCTGAAAAAGATATTCAGTGTACAGGTTCAATTTTTATCTATACTCAGTCTAATCGTTTTAGATCAGAGTATTTTAATAAATTTATCACAGCTAGGTCTCATGCATACCAAAGATTCCATAACTGGAACTCTCAAGATGCATATAGAAATGCACACCACTCAATCTTTTGTAGAGAAATAAACTAGAATAAAAAGGGGCGATCAAAGCCCCCTTTTTTCTTAAATAAGTGACCACAAATTCCAACACCTGAAAGTGAATCGTATAAATAATTAATGAATTTTTGTTTAAAATGTGGACCAATTCTTGTATCTACACTGGTCATTAAATCTTTTCTAAGTAGTTTGTCGTAGTTATCATACATTTTATTAAAGGCTTTTAATGTCTTTTTATCAAAATATGGCCCTATCGTTTTAGAGGCCGTTTGTAGAATATAGTTTCTCCACATCCTGTCAAAAACTTTTGGTGGAATACCATCTGGCATTCGAGCCATTTGAGCAATGAATTGATCAAAGTTCTTTGAGTGTGCTAACTTGACTGCCCAGTCTCTTTGTCGAGAAAAGTCTGGTAGGTCACTCATTTCATGAACAAAATTACTAAATTTTTTATGAACAGCGGCCATGACTTCTTCATCCCCAGACATTTGAATTTTATTTAAGAGTCTTAAAAATTTAACTTCATTTGGGCGATCGCTTCTTCTAAGCCTTTCCAGAACCTGTGGCATAAACTTATTTTTCTCAAGTAGGCCTATTAGAGACTGATAGTTTAGCTGCTTATTTATACCAAGTTTACCTAGAACCTTTGACATGGCATTTTGTCTTTCTACAGTCATAACAAATGTTTTTCCTGCAAATTTAAAATCAATTAGATCATGTTTTAATATTATATTGTCTCCGAAGTATTTTCTAACACTTCTAAAAATTTTGAAGTGTTCTATCGTTTTCTTGGCTCCCCCAAGCATCTTAACAACCTGTCTAAATTTAATAGCACTTTTAACTGCAGCATAAGTACCGGTAGCCATTGAAGAAACAGGAGTCGCTAAAAGAGCGGCGAACTGAGGTTGGCCTGCCGCAATCATTATTGAAGGAAATGTGACGTCTACTTGTAAAGTTAAAACATAAACTAGTCCTACATCAAATCCAAAACGACGTGCAACTGATGTCATCATAATTTTTTTATTTTTAGCAAAACCATAGGCCATATCTTTTGCTTTTATAAGTGTATTTTGAATTCCTTTTTTATCGATAGCTCCTTTGATAACATCTTGAACTTGCTGAGCAACTTCTGAATTCAGTTTTGTTGTTTTCGCTCCAATAGAGTTTTTAAGTAAATTTTCAATAGTTGATTTAGATTTTTCTAAATTAGTAAATTCACCACCTCTAATTTCAATTTCTTTTACACCTTCGATAAACATCTTTTGTACTTTTAATTCTTCACGCAGGTGAAGTAGTTGTTCATTACTTAGATTTGTCTTAGGTATTATCTGCTCAATGATGTCATCGAAATGTTCTTGGCCATAGCTCGGAGCCCAAGATATAAGCAAAATGAATAGAAGTAAGAAGTATTTAGCATTCATCAGTATCTTTTCGTCATTTTTTATGGTGAATTTAAGTAAAATTAACAATTTAAAGAGGTATTTTTAAAATGATGAAAGGGATTTTTGTTATTATCTTGTCGCTTCTAAACTTTGATGTTTATACACAAGAAATTATTGAGTTAAAGACACAAAAAACAGTAAGTTTAGATCAATTACTCGTGGGAGAACTTGATGGGAAAACTCTGGTACTGGGGGAATATCATTATGATAAGAAGATTCTTAAGGCGCATGCAGATATTATTTGGACATTAGTTCAAAGGGAAAACCTTCAAAATCAATTTTCAACTGCTTGGGAGTTTTTAGAGTATGATCATAATATTGAAATCCAAGATGCCTTTATTAAATGGAAATCTTCATCTATTTCTGACCTTAAGTATTTAAAGAGAATTTTTCCAAACAGTAAAAATCCTGAAGCTAATCTACCATATCTTGATTTTATGGCAGCCACAGCGAAACTTGGTGGATCTTTAATAGCAACTAATGCAAAAAGAGAAACTAAGAAGATTCTAATGGAGCAAGGAGTACAAGCATTACCATCAAAAGATCAGCCACTTCATATGGATCAAGGTAGTAAAAATTATTTCTCAAGGTTTAAAGCTGTTATGGGGAATCATGTACCTGCTCAAATGTTGCAAAAGTATTTTGATGCTCAGGTTTACACTGATAATATTATTGGAACTTATGTAGAGGATTTTCAAATAGGTCGAACTACATTTTTGGTAATAGGTAGCTTTCACTCAGATTACAACGATGGCGTAGTAAGGTATTTAAAACAACATTCCTCGAATGATATCGTTAACTTAAAAATTGTAAATAAAAATGATCTTACTGAAGTTGAACTAGCAGAGTTAAAAAAACCACACCCTGTCTACGGATTAATTGCAGATTATTTAGTTATATTGGAGTAGAAAAATGTTAAAGTATTTATTAGTTTTATTGCTTGCAACCAGTGCCTTTGCAGATAGTGATTTAGAAAAAACAATATCTGTAACAGGGACATGTAAAAAAGATACTTTACCAGATAGAGTGAGTGTAACAATTACGATTGAAGAATTACATAAAAAACAAAAAGTATCCTCAGAAAGAGCATCAGAAAAATATAATAAACTTCTTAAAACTGTAAAAGCACTAAAACTTAAAAATGCAGAATACTCAACTACAGAGTACAGAGTTTTCCCTCATAAACCTTGGGTTAATAGAAAACAAGTTTTTAAAGGTTATAAAACAAGAATTAGTCTTAAGGTTTCTACAAGTGAGATGGATAAGTCAGGAAAATTATTATCACTAGGAAATAGTATTGGTCAAGACTATGTATCTGGTCCAGACTCTTTTGTTTCAGATTCTCTTTATGACAAAACCTATAGAGACTGTTTGAAAACGGCCATGGGAGATGCACAATCCAAGGCAAAAATTATTGCTCAATCAGCTTCTAGAAAGCTTGGAAAAGTTATGGCAGTATCTGAGTCACAAAAAACTATACAACCGCCTAGACCCATGTATAAAGCAGCAAGGATGGAAATGATGGCAGACTCATCTGGAGCTTCTGCGCCTAATATTCAGTTTGGTAAGAATAAAATTCATGTATTATTATCTGTGTTTTTTGATTTAGATTAATCACGTTCCTCAAAGAACAATGTTCCATTTTTGAAAAGGTCTAAAACTAAAGGCCAGCTTTCATTATCAAGCTCATCATAATTGATTTTAATCTCTTCTTGTGGAGATCCTGAAAACCATTGCTTAATAAGTAAATATGTATCTAAAGAAAGTGTATAGAGTTGTTTATTTATAGCTACAGTAAATTCATTGTCTTTTTGTTTTGCACTGATTTTTGTGAAGATATCCTTTTGCACTCGATTGTCTTTAGAGAGATCTTTAACTTCTTCTTCAATATAAGTTACGCCTGGTTCTATTTCTGCTCTAGGAGTGCTTAAAAATGAAGTTAACCACATATTGAACTGGTCTTTATTTTGTAATAGCTCACTTATCTTTTCATAGAAATGTTCTGATACTGAAGTATCTACTAGG
>CAXGOD010000311.1:0-3751 GCA_964011245.1 uncultured Bacteriovoracaceae bacterium
TTAAAATAGATTCAATTCTTGCTAATAATTCTCTTGGTTCAAAGGGTTTAGGTAGATAATCATCTGCTCCTAATTCGAGTCCAACAATCCGATCACTCACTTCACCACGAGCAGTTAACATGATGACTGGAATTTCATTTGTTTTTCTAACTTCTTTAAGAAATTGAAAACCATCCATCTCAGGAAGCATAATATCTAGTATGATCAGTTCAAATTTATCATTATCTATATAATTAAAACCAAAGCTAGGTTTTTCTGCATGTACAACTTCGTGACCATATTTCTCTAAATATATTTTTACAAGTTGTCCTAATTTAATGTCGTCTTCTACTATTAGTAGCTTTGCCATGAACTCACTATAACACAATAAATCATTAAAAATCCACAAGTTACAAATTGTTACAAACTTATACATTTCTGAAAAGCTTTCAATATGAATTTGCTCTAATCTGTATTTAACAAAGTAACAAACATTAAGTTTGGTTACTGACTAGGAGAATAGAGATGAAAAAAGTAGCAGGATTAATCTTTCTGACAGTATCAATATTAGGATTATCTGTCAGTTGTAAAAATAAAAAACCAGAACAAAGAGCGGCGCATGTTGTTAGTAAAGTTAGCAACAAGCTCGATCTTAATTCAGAACAGAAGGAGAAGTTAGAGAATTTAAAAAACAAGATGTTAGCGATTCACAAAACTAAAAAATCAACAAAGGAGAATTTTCACAAGGATGTAAAAAATTTAATTACCCAGGATAGGATCGCGGAGGCAGACGTTAAATCCCTCTTAGACCGTAAACGTAATGACATTGATCAAGTGCTTCCGGAGGTTCTACCTGAACTTATAGAATTTCATGCCTCACTAAACTCTGAACAGAAGGAGAAACTAGTTAAATTTGTCGACAAGTTCGGCGGAAGAAGGCATGGCAAAAGACACCACTAAGTTGGTCAGCTCATCGGGACTATATAAACCTGTCCGAATTATTCCCCCTGTGAGCTCCCCTTAGGGGCACCATTCACACACAACTTCCTGTATGAACGCGTAAGAAACGTTCACCCCCCAACAAAGAGTTCCTTTTCGTAGTGTTTCCTTGCCTCGTATGAATGTACGAGGCATCTTTTATTTTCCGCTTAGATTAACTAGACTTGCTTTTGAACTATATGCTTTGTAAAGCATTGCACATGCATTTTTATTGAAACCTTTAAATTTTACTCTGCCACTTCGCTTTGTTTTACAGTAAAAGTTCTCACCATTAAGATATTCTGTTGATCCATCTTCATAAGTAATATTACCTTCAAAGTACTCAAGGCCTACAACCATTCTAGCAAAAGCAATATTTGATAAAGTAGTTGGTAGCTCATCTTCAGAAGTTCCTGCTTTTTTTAATTGTTTTCTTAAGTATTTGAGGAATTCTTTTTTTGCAGTTAGAAAATTTTCAAAGATAATTAAGTCGGCTTTTCCAAAATCTCCGTTAATATCAATTGTTCTATTAACCAGTTCTTCTGATACCAAAACAACTGCAAGCATTTGACGATGATTTTTGCCCAGCTTCAAACCGGCCATTCTCATTCCTTGAAATAAGAGGTTAAAAGCTACAGAGATAGGTAATCCAGTGAGGCCTAGTCCTGCTGATATACCAATTTTTGCTGTCTCTTTAATTAGAGTTAAACCACCTGTAGATACAAGTAGCTTTAACTTCATTTTTCTAGCATCTTCTGGTGTTGGATATGCCTGACTTTTTAATAGCTCAGTACAGCTATAGTATTTTTTAGCTTGCGCCGATGGAACCATTGCCAGCATTAATAAAGCGGTTAGTATTAGGGTCTTCATATATTTGTTCTACCATATTTATGCGCGCTGCAGCACTATTTTGTAATAAGTATCTACGCCTTAAGTTACTGAAATTACTTTTTTTACTTAATACTATTTAGCAAAGATATTAGGTATGCTCTATATTCATTGATGAACTCTTGTTTCTGTACACTTTTATATGTCTTCTTAAACATAGAGCTCTCAAGGGCTTTATTGATCTTCTTACTATGCAAAGAGTAGTTAGACTCTTTGTTTGCATACTTCCCTTTTAATATCTTTTTAAGGCTCATTCCAAAAACTGGTAGGCCAAAGAAAGTTGCTCCTTCAGACTTATAGTATTCATTCTCTTCATCTTTTGCCATATCATATTTTGTTACCAAGTTACCTGGTGACCATGGCAAAGTGGAGTTCTCCAGAAAGAAGTTTCTATGTTTTTTGTAATTCCAGATCCTTCTAGGGTTATAGATGCTTTTATTAGATACTCTAGCAATTTTTAGAAGTTCAGGTTTAGGAATTGTAAGTGTTAAAATTGTTCCCAAGAGATTTCTTTTCGTTTTAGTTTTTTTAGCCTTTACTATATTTCCATGGGCAAGTGTATTAACAGCTAAGTGCGTACAGTTATCTGATGTACTCCACTCGTAGCTCTTATCAGTGTTATAATATTTATCATTTTCTTCATTCAAAAATTTTGCCACTTTCGTTAGTTGATTTTTTTCAACTTTAACTTTTGCACAATACATCGTTCTCGCAGTGTTAAAAGCTAAGTCAGTCCCTAGTGCATATAAACTATATCTTCTATTTATATCTTTTTCATCCTTAATCACTTGAGGAAAATTTGTATCGTTCATTTTTACATTTTCAAAGACATTATACTCTCTTACCTTTTGAACAATCTGATCAACTGTCTGATCATCAACTTTATCAACTTTAGAGTTTACTCCATCGAATAATGTTAATTCTCTTGTTGGAACAGCAATCCAACTAACGTTTTCAAAGTCAGCATCTAAACTAATTCCAACTCCAGTGTGATTATTACGCTTATCGCAGACTTTAACTTGCGGGTAATCTTTATCTTGATCTTTACATAAACCTTCAACATAAACTAAGGCATGCCCCATGGGATTCCCATCTCCATAATGAAGTGCTTGATATTTTGTACCAGCACAATACTCAATATAACTTTCGGAACCTTTATCGCTACCGTAGCTATTTAAAGTAAAAAGTAAGGGAATGGTTAAAAGTAATGTCTTTTTCAAAAGTTACACCTTTTTCTAATTTAATTATTGATGATTAAACATATCAAAAGGTGGGATTTTTATTTGGTCGTTTGTAATTTTGATAAAGGGTGTTTTAAATCTAAACACCCCTAAGTAGTTGAATATATGAAGATTATATATTAGTCTCTAATTCATCAATTCGACCCTGAAGTCTGTACTTATCAGTTCTTAAGTCGTTATTCTCTTCTTCTAACTGCTCAAGCCTTTCCTCAAGTCTAGCATTTTGAACTTTAAGGGTTGTTACCTCTTTTGAAAGCCTTGCTATCTTTGACTTATTCTTCCCTATAACTTGCCCTCTTAGAAACTCTTCTTCTAACTTTCCTTTACAAGCTCCAGTGTATTCTTTTCCAATAGTTCCCATTTTTGTTCCAGATGCAAAAGTACAATACTTTAGAACTCCTTTCTTAACACCTTTGTAGAAAACTCGATGAGACCTCTTTTTACAAACTTTATTAGCAACGATCCCATTGAGTCCATTTTTATAACCGTTTTCAAAACTACAATATTCATTCACTCCATCTCGAATCCCGCGATAGAAATCCTTATGTTTTTTCTTGCTGCAGTTTGTACTTACTATTTTTTGCTTGAGACCTGATTGATTTCCATTTGTATAAGTACAATAATCTTTAACCCCAATAAAATGACCATGTTGGTACATAGTTCTG
>CAXGOD010000312.1:0-3749 GCA_964011245.1 uncultured Bacteriovoracaceae bacterium
ATCAGTGATGTCTATTATATATTAGGTTTTAATGCTAAAGAGGCCGGGAAGATGAATACGGCCCAGAAATACTTTGCTAGAGCTAATAAAAAATCAAGACGATCTTCAATTACAAAAGTGAAGTCTCAAATTTCATTAGCTGAGATTCATTATAATAAAAAGAGATATAGAAAAGCGATCCCTTTATATGAAAGAGCATTAGCGAAACATAAGGATAAATGGTGGACCAAAGACTCATTTAATCTCGCTTGGTGCTACTTTAGAACGAATAAATATTCTAAAGCCATTTCTAAAATGAAAGAAGTCTTTAAAAAGAGTACAGCGAAGCAGTATATTGACATGAGACCTTCCGTCGAACGAGATATCGGATTGTTTTTTGCTACAGCTGGCAGAATTGAAGAAGGTATCGCTTTTTATAAAAAAATCGGTATTAACTTTACTGATCAGCTTCTTAGAATTGCAGTAACTATGAAAAGTAAGGGGCAGTTTGCTAGAGCGAACAAAACTTTAAAATATGCATTAAAGTATGAAAAGAATTCAGACCGTTATGGAGAAATATATATTGAGCAGTTAGATTTATTTCATCAGTTTGGGAGAACAAACTCACATCTATCTACAGCTCAAAAAATGTATAAGCTTTATAAAAAGAATAAGCTCACAAAAAACCAAATCAAAAAACTGAAATATCATTCTGGTAAAATGGGTGCGATTTTACAGAAACAAGTTGCTGGAAAAACATATAGAAGACTTAAAAAGAAAAGATCAGCAAAGGCCAGTGCTGCTATTGCATACTTTGATATCTTAATTGGATTAGAAAACAAAAAAGCTCCTGAGTATCGATTCTATCAAGGGGAAACTGCTTTTGTAATTGGAAGCTATTCTAGGTCACTGAGCTTTTACAATATGGCATTTGATGCTGCTGTAAAAGAGAATAATAAAACTTATAAAACACGTGCCATGGAAGGAATTCTCTCTAGTCTTGGTCAGAGAAGATTAAGTAAAAAAGTTAAAAAAAGAAGTTATGAATCAATTTATGAAAAATATTTAAAAAATTACCCTAGAGGTAAAAGAGCGAGCTCAATCTATCAAAAACTTTTTAAAGTTTATTTTGATAGAAAAAAACTAAAAAAAGCGAAAGGTGTCCTAGATCGTTTTACAAAAGTTTATCCAAAAGACTGGAAGGCTCAAGAGGCGATGATTGCAAACCTTATGGAAAAAGAGCGTAAGAAAAAACAAAATAATAAGATCAGAGCTTGGATTGCTGATATTGATGCCGGAAAGTATAAAGTTAGTAAGCGTTATGCAAAAAAGCTAAGAGAACTACTTACAACGATGCAAATTGAAGATGTTCAACTTGAACTTAAAAAAGGAAATAAAAAAGAAGCTCTTCTGGGCTATCATAATATTCTTAAAGATAATAATAGTACTAAAAAATCAAAGATAAATGCGAAGTATAATTTAGCGGCGCTCTATTATGAGATGGGAGCAACAGATAATGCATTTGAATGGTCTATTAAAGCCCTTGATGAAATGAGATCTAAAGATGCCTCACAATTTTCTGATTCATTTTTAACAATCTCTTCATTCTTATTTACTCGTCTAGAGTTTGAAAAGTCAGCAAAACTCTCAAAGAGAATCGTGCAAAAACTATGTAAGAGAAAATCTAGAAAGAAGTCTATTGCCTTTAAAAATAGTGCCTATATCTTTTTAGCCGAAGGGCAGCATGATCAAGTTCTGAGTATGATCAAGCTTGGTCAGAACTGTAAAATCCCTAGAGTTTATTTAGATAATATAAGATTTGAGTTAATAAAAGACTATAGGGCCAAAAAATCTTGGAACAAATTAGAAGCTCAGGTGAATATTCTAGCTACACGTAAAAAAAATAGAGCGAAGCTGATTGCTCCTCTTCATGTACTTGAGATGTCTCATAAAAACTTTGGTAATAATGGAAAGGCAAGAAAACTAAATAAAAAGAAATGGTCGTATTATTATTCAGCTAAAAAAGCAAAACACGATATTCCTTTGGAAGCACTTGATATTGTAGCTGAAAGGAATATTAGAGGTCTTAAGAATACACAAAGAAAAATCTTAAATACGAAGCTTCGTTTTCCTTTTGGTACATTTCAGAAAAAAGCTGGTTATATTAGGAAAACCTTAGATAAAATGATTGTTGATGCAAATAAACTTCAAAAAATTGGATCTGGGCAGGGGATAGTTAAAGCTTATTCTTTGTTAATTGAAACTCATCATAAATTAGCTGATATATTCTCAAATTTTAAGCCTAAAAAAATGACAGCTGCTGAAAAGCAAAATATTAAATCTTTTTATAAACAAATGAAAATACAATCTAATGAGTTATTAAAAACAGCTAAAACTCTAAGAAAAGATGTATGGCAAACTATAGAGCAAAATCAAATACTAAGTAATGCAAATAATGAAGTTTTACCAAACAACTATGGGCTAGCAGTACGTTATTGGTATCCAGCTCAAGGGGTCATTATGGATAGAGGAGGTAAACGATGAGTAAACTATTAATGCTTCTAATTATTTTATCTCTTGTAAGTTGTTCATCTTCTCCAAAAATTAAAAAGAAGGTTGAAGTAGATGATGTGTCAGCGGAAGACTTTAAAAAAGAAAAGGAAGTTCGTTATGAAGATGGAAAAGATACCTTTGGTAAAATAGATAAGAAATCAACTGAAGCACTAAATGATGAATCTATTCAACGTTTAGATGATCCAGGAGATATTGATGTTAAGTCAATTTTAGATGAGATTATTGTAAAATGTTATAATAAAGATTTTGAAGATGCCTTTGCTTTAATTCAAGCAAACCATGATAAGTATAAACAACATCCAATCTTTTGGAATCAAGTTGGAACCTGTTTTATGCTCCAGGGGAATAGAAGAAAAGCTCTTTTATTCTATAATAAGGCCCTAGAGTATAAGACGAGTTATGCTCCTGCATATAATAACCTAGGTGTTATGTACCGAATTGAAAAAGAAGATCCGAAATCTCTTGTTGCATACACTAGATCTAAAAAATCTAACAATTTGGCTAAGACACCACGATTTAATTTAGCGCAATTGTATCTTGAATACGGACTTTATAACCAGGCTATCTCAATGCTTAAAGGATTAAGTCATATCTCAGATAATGATGTTGAGGTAAAGGCGGGACTGGCAACGGCATATTTAATGAAGGGTGAGCTTAAAACATCAATAAATCATTTCAAAGGTATTGATGATGACTTCTGGGAGCAACCCCATATAGGAATAAATTATGCCTTGGCTTCATTCTTAAATGGATCAAAGGAGCAGGCTGTTGATATTTTTAAAGATGTTAATGCTGAGAAGCTCGGTGCTTGGAAAGTATATTATAAAGAAGTAAGAAAAAGGATAGGGGTAAAATAATGAAAATGTTTTTAATACTCTTAAGCTTATGTTTTTGCACACTGGCTTTTGCTAAGAAAAACGTAAAATATGAATACAAAAAATATGAAAAATTTGATTTCGGTGCGATTGATATTGAAGGTGGAGGAAAATCACCGGGTGATCTTTCTATTTCACCACGTTTTAGGAAACGTTTTAGAAACAAGATTCCAGAACGTAAACAATTTCATCGAGAAATGAAAAAAGCATTAGATGCAGTTAGGTAACAAGGAAGGAAAATAGTGGAAACGACAACATCAAAAGATTTAATCCTTTTTCAATTATCCCCGGAGAACCCCGGCAGTGGAAGTAAAGGAAATA
>CAXGOD010000313.1:0-3748 GCA_964011245.1 uncultured Bacteriovoracaceae bacterium
CATTAGGTGCTGGTTGTGAAATCCAATAGACAACAGCTAGGTTAATTCTTCCATATGTAATTCGAGCTCCTGTAAGTATAGAATATAAGGTAGGAGAAAAGAGGTCTCATATGAATAGTCGTGCATTTACATTAAGTTTAATTATCGCAGGTATCGCAATATTTATGGTTCATTCCTATATTGAAGGGCGTGAAGCAATATTCAAACAGGAATATGGAAACATGGTTCCAGTCGTTGTTGCTAAAACAGACATTAAAGAACTTGAATTGATTGATGATAGAAAAGTTCAAATGATTACAGTTCCTAGAAAGTATAGAATGCCAGGTGTATTTGATAAGCAAGAACAGCTTTATAATACGATTGCTGCCATGCCTATAAAGAAAGGTGAGCAGATAACAAAACCTCGTATTACTTATCCAGGTGCAAGGTCTGGTTTATCTAGACAAGTTAGTATTGGTAAAAGAGCAATGTCTGTTCAAATATCAGAAGGACAGGCAGTAGGTAAACTAATAAAACCGGGGGATAGAGTTGATATACTAACTCTTATTGACTATGCCGGGGGTAGAAAAGAAAAACTTAAAGTAAAAACAGTTCTTCAGGATGTTTATATTTTAGCAACTGGTCTAAATGTTACAAAAGAAATTCCACTTGTAGGTATGAAAGTAGATAAAGAAGTTAGAAAGATGAATCTTAATAACTATACAAACTTTAATACCATGACAATGGAGCTATCTCCATATGAAGTTCAAAAGATGATGTTCCTAATTAAAGCGGGAACAGGTGTTTATTTATCTCTAAGAAATAACGATGATAAAACCATTGAAAGAATCAGTGGGACAAGACTTTATGACGTTCTAGGTGAAGATGCTCAAGATGCGAAGGCGTATTTTGCGGAACAAGAGGCCAAGAAAAGGAAAAGATAGAGAATGATAAAACTTCTTACCACCTTTTTGATTTTAACTTTTACAACTTTTGCATTTACACAGGAAGCAAAAGTTAAGGAAAGAAATCTCGATGTCGCTATTGGTATCGATGAGCTTATTAAGTTGGATTATAAGTTTCATACAAAGATTCAAGTTGGTAATAATAGCGTATTAAGCCTCATCATTTCTCCGGCCCGAAGAGAAATTACATTCAGAGGGATAAAAGCAGGAAAGACTTCTGTGACAATTAGAGATCCATCTGGCGATATCCGAGAAAAAATTATTGTTAATGTTCAAGCAGATGGTCTTTCAAATACGGTAATGGAGCTTCGAGAATTGATTGGTAATATTGAGGGTATAGATATTGTCATTCGTGGTGGAAAGATAATTGTTGAAGGAGAGTTAGTTGTTCCAAATGATATTGGAAAAATTAGTGTTATTCTCTCAAGGTATCAAGATGTAATTCGTCTTATAGAGCTATCACCTCAAACGCAAAGAATCATCTCTAGAAAGATGCAAGAAGAGATTAATCGTAACGGTATGAAAGACGTAACTGTCAGAATAGTTAATAAAACATTTTGGTTGGAGGGAGTTGTTAATAGTGGTGCTAAAAAGACTTTAGCTGAAACTGTCGCTCAAGAATATCTACCAGATAAAATTGATAGTTTAGGTGCTCAAGCAGGTGGCGGTAACTATAAACCAGTGCAAAAAGACCCAATTATGAATTTTATTACAGTAAATGAAAAGAAGGATCCAGAACCACCGCCAAAACTAATAAAGGTGTCATCTCAATTTGTTGAGCTTGTTAAAGATTATCAAAAAGTTTTTGGATTCTCTTGGAGTCCAGTTATGTCTCAATCAGGATCAATTTCTTTTGGTAAAACATCTGAAGGTGGGATTACTACTGAGGAGTCCGGAACATTAAGTGGAACGATTAATAATTTATTTCCAAGACTAAGCTCAGCTAAAGCCGCGGGTTATGCGCGTGTTATTCAATCTGGGATGGGGGTTGTCGAAGAAAAAAATGTTCTAAATATCAAAAAGAACAAAAAAGTTCCTTACTCGGTTGGTGGTGGTGATTTTTCACAAGCTCAAACAGCTGATTTCGGTTTTGAAATGAAAGTTACTCCAGAAATTGCTGATAAAGAAATTATAAAGTTAAAAGATTTAAATATTACAGTAAACTTAACAGCGGGCCAATCTGAAGGTGGAGCCCCCCTTGGAACGACAAACTCTATTGCAACTCACTTAGTTATTAAGAGTAAGCAAAGTGCTGTCATTGGTGGTGTTGTTCAAACATCATCCGCAACTAACTATGATAAAAAGCCTCCTGGAGGAGCAACTTCAACAGATGATCAGAATACTTCAGTTCTATTTAACCTATTAAGAAGTAAAGACTATACAACAGAGAAGTCTCAATTCGTTATTTTTGTAACACCAGAAATAATTGAATCAGCTTCAGCTGGTACAGAAGCAATTAGAAAAAAGTTTAGGAAAAGGGCAAGGTAGAGTTAATGGCCGGACATATAATAAGTATCATTGGTGGAAAAGGTGGTGTGGGTAAGTCTCAACTTGCTGCAAACCTAGCTTTCGCCTTTGCGGCTGAAAATAGACAAAAAGCTCTACTACTAGACTTTGATCAAAGAGCTAGTGGCGATCAGAACTTAATTACTGGTATCAAAAGTAAAAAATCGATAAAGGACCTTGCAGAGTTCAATGGAGCAATTGATCCAAGATCAATTAATATGTTTCTTGGAATGCATAAAATGGGCGTGCATTATATTGGTATGCCAAATAATCCGACAGAAGCAGAATCTATTAATGTAGAAGGTCTTGGTAAATCTCTAAAAGCATTACCAAACCTTTATCCTGTTACAATTATTGATTGTGGAAGTGAGTTGAATAGCTTGGCTTTAAAGGCCCTAGAGTTTTCAACCCTTATTTTTATAGTTGTTAGCCCAGATGTATTAGCTGCGAATCAATCAAAAAGACTCTACACAGATCTTGTTACCATGTTATTTCCAAAAGAGATGATTCAAATTGTTGTTAACCAATTTCAAAAGGGACACCCTGTTTCTGCTGAAGTGATTGGGAGACAAATTGGTAAGCCAGTATTTGGTGTAGTCGCGAAAGATGATCAATCGTGTATTAGAGCCTTGAGTACATCTGCACCAGTAATGACATTTGCAAAGAATTCACCTTTTTCTCAAGGTGTAACTGATATTGTTAGGAAACTAAAACAAAAAAATGTTTTAAAATCCCTAGAAAAACTTCAAAAACCAGAAGGCGCACAAGTAAAAAAAGGTGATACCGGTGCTGGTGGCGGTGGAAAAAAAGGTAAAAATCCTTGGCTGGAGCTAAAATCTCGTATTCATAAAGCACTCGTTGAAGAAATGGATATGAAGAAGCAAGATGATGATGACCCGAAAGCGGTTATTATTTTAAGAGAAAAAACAAAGAAACTCGTTGTTGAGCTACTAGGTAAAGAAGATACCAAGGGTATTTTAAATACACGTGAAGATATGAATCAAATCGTTAAGGAAATCCTTGATGAAGCCTTAGGACTTGGACCTCTTGAAGATATGCTTGCTGATAAATCTATTTCTGAGATCATGGTTGTTGGTCCTGAAAAAATATTTTATGAGCAAGGTGGTAAGGTAAAAAGATCAGAAGTTATTTTTACTAATAACAGACAAGTTCTAAATGTAATTGAAAGAATTGTAGCTCCGATAGGTAGACGTATTGACGAGAAAACACCTTACGTTGATGCCCGTCTTACTGATGGTTCAAGAGTTCATGCGATTATTCCACCCTGTGCACTAGAT
>CAXGOD010000314.1:0-3732 GCA_964011245.1 uncultured Bacteriovoracaceae bacterium
TCTTCGTTTTGTTCAACAAACTGACTCCGAAGATGATGACTCTGATGAAGAAGCTATTGTTGAAGGTGAAATTGAGCAGAACGATCTTTATTCAATAGATGATATCGATAAAGCAGTTTCTTTAAGTGAAGAACAAGAAGAAGATTCAGCTGAGGAAGCTGTTGAAGTTGAAGCTGAATATGATCCATACCGCTCTATTAAAATTGTAGATACGGCAGGTATTAGAAAGCAAACAAATGTAAGAGGGGTTATTGAAGAACAGTCTGTCTATAGATCTCTTAAGGCCATATCAGAAAGTGATATCATCATTTATATGGTTGATGCTACTAGAGGAATAACTCATCAAGATAGAAGATTATGTGATATTGCATTAGAAAAAGGTAAATCAATAATAATCTGTTTAAACAAGATAGATCTTATGCAAGATGTAATGCAGGATCCAGTTAGAAAACGTGAATGGTTATTAGATCTAAGAGCAAGTATCCCATGGTTAGGATTTTGTGAGATGTTAACGATTTCAGCTAAGAAGGGAAGTTACTTAAAGAATTTTAGAACATCTTTAAGAAAAACTATCTTAATTAGAAAGGAAAAAGTTGGAACAAGTAAACTGAATAAAGTTATTTCAGAATTACTTGAAAGACATCCAGTAATCCTTCAAAAATCTAAAGGAGCAAGGTTTAAGGTTAAGTACGCTTCAATGCTTAAGTCTTCACCTCCGACATTTCTTTTATTTGCAAATAAGTCTAAGGGAATACCTGAAACATACAGACGTTATTTGAAAAATGGTATTAGAACAGAGTTTAATTTTATAAACACTCCTGTTCATATAATTTTTAGGACAACTGCGGATATAGAAAAACGATTAAAAAAATCTATGAGTAAAGTATAAAAAATAAGGACCTGTAAGGGTCCTTTTTTTTATTACCAGCTAATGGCGTAGTTAAAAAAGAGAGTGTAGACGTTACCAGTTAAATCATCATATCCATAATCACTAGGATATGCCGCTTCATCTGCAGAATCTCTTGTTCCCTCAGGAATCTTTCTGTAATCTTGAGTGTACTTATCGAAAAAATTGACCGTATGGAATAAAAACTCCACATTAAAGTAAGAGACTTTAAGCTCTAATGGAAACTCAAGTCCCATTCCTATTCCGGTTCCAACTCCACCACCAGATTCATCTGAAAGATTAGGATTCTCTGAGAAAGTATTTGTTTGATACCAATATTCCATTCGACCTACAAAGTAAGGATTAGAGTAGGTAATTGCTGTCCCTAAGTCAGAAGTATCTATATAATATCTAAAACCAAAGTAGGGTCTAAGCATACTGGTTTCAACTGCACCTATAATTTGGTTTGAACTACCGTTAACATGGGTATCAATAAACATAGTATGCTTTGAATATTCAAAGCCCATCACGAATACATTCTGAAAGTCTATAAAGTACATAAGTCCAAAATGAAATGATGGATGATTATCTGTATAGGCCAGACCTCTGTTTCCAGAAAATGTTGTTGCTCCTAACCCTAGATTTAGAGCAAAGAATCGACTATACCTATAAAATCTTTCATCCTCCATAACTTGGCTTGCTTCTAAGTCTTCATTAAAATCAGAGAAAATATCTCCTCCAACATTTAAGTCATCAGACATATCAAAGTCAGTTGCAGCACTTTGTGCAAACGTTGCTTGAGTTGTGAAAATAAGAATTAATATAAGAAGTAAGTTCTTTTTCATTTATAGATAGAAGTGAACAGCGCTCGACATAATATGGTGGCCATATGTTTGAATATTAGATCCACCGTTATATTTGTTCATGCCCATTCCAAATTCGAAACTAAACCCAATGCTTTCTAATCCTTGCATGGAAAATTCTGTTCCAAGTCCTGCATCGACTTGGTAGCCACTTAGTCTGTCTCCATCATTTTGGTATGTGAACGTTATAGCAGAAAGTGCAGAATAAAAATTTAGCTGTGGCTCGTCATAGATTAATCTATAGATTTTAGCACCTAGTGCATAATTTGATGTATCAGAACTATTGTTTAAACCAAATATCCCACTTATTGCAACGCTTCTATTTCTTTGTAGCTTAATAGAAAGTGCGTCAATACCGGTAACAACTTGGTTAGTAGTTCCAAGACCTAATCGGCCCAGTAGACTCATCGCAAAACTTGATGTCGAAAATGTAAAAACAGCAATGAAAACTATAATATTTCGTGTCATAAAGAAATGCTATCTGATCCAGATAGCTTTGACAACTTATTGAATTTAAGAATACACTTTTGTAAATTTGATTTAAACTTGACTCAGAAAGGTAAGAATATGGCCGGTGAAGAAACGCAAACATTAGAACAAACATTAGAAAAAACGGACTTTGGTCACGTAATTAACGAAAATAAAAAAGGTATTTTAATTGGAGCCGCAGTACTCGTTTTACTTATCTCTGCTTATTCAATTTGGAATTATCAATCAAACAAAAGCTATGAAAATAACTTAACACAAGTATATACGTTTAAAAGCGAAGTTGTTGATAGCTTTGTTGCAGGAAAGTTGACTGAAGCTGATTTTCTAACAAAGATTAATTCACTTCCGGCTCACTTAAAGGGTCAAGCAACTTTGATTCCTTCTTTATTTAAAGCAATTGATAAGCTTACTATAGCCGGGAAAAATAAAGAAGCTGTTGCTATTCTAGAAGGATGGACAGGAGAATTCAATAAAGGTTCTTACAACTTTTTCTTTATCGCAATGAAGTTAGCTCCTATGTATGAAAATGCAGGAGAGGTTGATAAGGCCATTGCTTTAACTCAGAAATTAATTGCTTCAAATATTGAAGTCTCTAAGGCCCAAAATTACTTAAATCTTGGACGTCTTTACATGCAAAAGAATGATAATGCTAAAGCAAAAGAAAGCTTTGATTTTATTTTAAAGAATCATGATAAGTCTCAAGCTGCAAAACTAGCAAAACTATACTTACAAAGTTTATAGGGAATAAATGATAATAAAGTTACTTGTATTACTACTAACTGTTAGTTGTGCTCAAATTGGAAAGGTAACAAAAAACCTTCCTCTAGATAAAATAGAAAGAGAGCAATCTCACTTTACAGTAAGATGGGCTAAAAACTTAGATCCAATCTATAATGCAGGTAATTTACCTATTGGCACAGCTTCTCCGTTTATTTATGAAGATCTTCTATTTCAAGGAAACTTATCTGGAGAAATGGTTGCTTACGATCTTGACCGCGGCACTGTTGTTTGGAAACAAAATGAAGGTATTCCAATTAATAGTAAAGCCTCAATTTATAAAGAAAATATTCTTTATGGAACTATGAGTGGAAGGATTTATTCTCGTCATTACCTAACAGGAAAGTTGAATTACGGAATTGATCTTGGGGAACCACTTGAGTCTGAGCTCGTTGTTTCAAAAGGAAGAATGTATGCTCATCTTCGTAACCATAAAATAGTTGCAATCGATGCTTCAACAGGAAAAGTTTTTTGGGGATATAGAAGAAGTGTTCCATTTACTACAACACTTCAAAGAGTTTCGAAAGTTTTACCTTATAAAAATAAGCTAATCGTTGGGTTTGCTGATGGACACTTAGTTGCTCTTACTCGTGAAGAGGGAGTCGTTGCTTGGGAACAAAAAATTACAGAGGGATTAAAGTTTGTTGATGTAGATACTGATCCTGTTTACTTTAATGGCTTTATTGTAGCAAGTTCAGCAGTAGGTAAAATGAGATT
>CAXGOD010000315.1:0-3724 GCA_964011245.1 uncultured Bacteriovoracaceae bacterium
CTCGGTAAGCTTTAACTCTATTACTAGAGTTTATTTCTATGTAGCTGATGGTATTTGGAAAAGAATCTAAGAAGCTTTTTTAATATCATCGTCATCATTATTTGAATCAGACTTATAATCACTTAAGTGCTTAACATTGCCAAGATCGGCTGTAGGCTGAGCCTCGTTTTCAGTTATTTCTGCACCTTCATCTTCGTTTTTAAGAGTATTTGTGATTCCAATCCACATAAAGAAAGGAAGTAAAACAAAAGCGACTAAAGTTGCAGTTGCAAACCAACCAGCTGTTTTTTGTTTTGTTTTTAAATTCTTCTCATGTGAATTGATATGGTTTCCAAAGTTGAATAGAACTTCAGTTCCTTTTGTTGTCGGTCTATAGTTTTCAGTTTCTACACCTACAAATTCTTCAACAGCTGGCTTTCTGGCAAATGAATTACCTGCAAATACAAGAGTGAAAAGATAAGTTAAAACTAATAAGCTACGTAATTTCATAAGGTTACTCCTCATTTAAGACCTTATAACCTATTCGGAATTAATGCGAGAAAGCTTTAAGGCTAAAGACTAAATACTTTTTAATGGTTATCAGATGATTTTATTAAAGTTTGCAAAAAATTTCACCGATAAAACAAAAGAGTTAAATCTTGGCAGAAAAAGGAAAGTGGCCATGAAAGAATTTACAGCGATAGCCGTATTAACATTTATTTTTTCTTACAGCTTAGGACAGTTTGGTTTTTGGGGCGAGTTTAAGCAAACAGCTAAAACAGTTCACAATTATGAGTACAAGGCCCTTGAGCTAGCAAAATCGTTAAGACTTTTAAAAAGGCAAAACGAGGAGCTTAAATCTCAAATTACTAAACTTAACTCAGAGAAAGAACATCTTGAGATGAGCTTGAATGATAAGAGAAGAACAATAGCAAGTATTCCGAAAAAATCAGCTAATGACTTGGTAAACTTCGAAGTTTTCAAATGGAGTGCAGAGAAGTTGCTTGGAATTGGTGAACAAAAACTACACTTTAAGAAGTACGAAGCTTCAGCTCAGTATTACCAAGCTTTAATAAAAGAATATCCAAGAGCAAAAATCATAAATGATAAAGTTTTATTTGAAGCCGGAATTGCGGCTTATGAGTCAAAAGATCATTATGACTGGGCCGCGGGACACTTTGGAAAGATCGTTAAGAGTTATCCAAAGTCTAAATTATATAGAGGAGCAAAACTATGGTTAGCTCTTTCTCACTACCGCCAAGGTAATACAGATAAGTTTATGAACACTTATGAAGAGTTCAGAGCTAAGTATCGTAATACTAAAGAGTGGAAAGTATTAAGTCGTTATTACGAAGATATTGCATTTAAATATAAAAAGTAGGTTACGCCAATGAAGATTTCAATTCTTCTTTTATTATTAACGTTTTCAACAGGTGCCTTGGCCAAAACAGTTGCTAGGGTTCTTGAGATTAATGGAAACGCATTTGTCTTTTATGGAAAAAAAGATTCAAAACGTCTCTTTTATGGAGATAGGATTGAAGATATGTCAGAGATTATGGTTGATGATAGTAGTACTATTTCAATTAAAGACGAGTTCGATAGAGTTTTTCATATAGCTGGTGGAAGTTACGTAAAAGTATTTAATAATCTTTTAGAATTAAAAAATGGAAATGTTTGGGTTACCTCTCAAAAAGGAAATGCTTACGGAGTAATAAGTTCTGTTAACTCTGTGGCCAAGTTTACTCAAGGTCATTTCGTTTACTCTTTTGATAATATGAGTGGTAAATCACAGGCATTAGTCCTAACAGGTGATGTTAAGTTTTCTAATGTTGTTGAACCTGATTTATCAGTAAATATCCCAGCAGGACATTTCTCTTTTGTTGATCAAAAGACAGCAAATGGTCTTCCTCGTGGAGCAACAAGAGTTGGGCTTACTTCTTATAAACAAGTAAAAGGTTTATTCACAGGTCTTAAAGGTCTGGAGAAGACAAATTTTGATAAAGCTCTTTTTGGCGGACAGGTTGCAGCAAGAGGTATTGCATCAGTACCATCTGATGTTGCTTCTGGTGGCAAAAAAGGAAAACTAATTTTTATTGAAACAAATGCTTCTAGAGGAATTGCCTCTGTTGGGGCCAAAGAAGAGTCGGCATACGACTACTATAAAAGCATCAAAAAGACGGTTAGCAAAAAAACTAAAAAAATAGGTGCTGTGGCCAAAGTTAGAATGTTTGGATTTACCCAGCGCCCTGCGGCTAAACAAGCTCCAAAGTTGGTTCAAAAGCAGGTTAAGGCCGTGAAAAAAATACAGGCAGCTCCAGTGAAAGCTGTGGCCAAAAAGATTGTAAAAAAGGTTAATAAAGCTAAATCAAATAGAACTCCTGCGTCAGTAGAAAAAAGTAAACTGATTCAAGAAATCAATGCTAATGGGGCTTTCGAGAAAAGTCTTAACCAGGCAAATCATGAGAACAAGCGTCATCCAGAAGAGGTAAATCAGCTAATTGATGAGCTTAAGTCTTATGACCAAACCTATGATAAGAACTACTAAAATTCATTAAAATGTGGTAAATATAATTGAAATTTTAATTCAATTAAGAGGTTTACCATGTTCTACACTGAGGAACCAGGGCTCACATACGATGACGTCCTTCTAATGCCAAATTACTCTGAGATACTCCCGCACCAAGCCGAGCTAAAATCTAGGTTTAGTAAGAATATTGCTTTAAATATTCCTATTGCTTCTTCAGCTATGGATACGGTTACAGAATCTAACACTGCAATCTGTATGGCCCAAGAAGGTGGGATTGGTGTTATCCATAAAAACTTAAGCATTGAAGACCATGCCCGTGAAGTTTCAAAGGTTAAAAAGTTTGAATCAGGCGTTGTTATGGATCCAATTACTGTTTCACCTGATCAAAGTCTGGCCTCTGTTAAAGCTCTAGTTGAAAAACATGGCTTTTCTGGATTTCCTGCAATTGATAATGATGGAAAAGTTGTTGGTATCATTACTAACCGTGATATTAGATATGAATCTGATAATACTAAAAAAGTTAAAGAGATGATGACGGACCTTGATCACCTTGTGATCGCTCCAGAAGGGTTGTCTCTTGAAGATGCAAAAAAGATCTTACATGCTCATAGAATTGAAAAACTACCTATTGTTACTGAAGAGGGAAAACTTCTAGGAATAGTAACTGTTAAAGATATTGAGAAGTCTATAGCATATCCAAATGCCAACAAAGACTCTCTAGGAAGATTAAGAGTTGCAGCTGCTATTGGTGTTGGAGAAAAAGAAATATTAAGAGCAAAAGCACTTATAGATGCTGGAGTAGATGCTGTTATTATTGATACAGCACACGGGCACTCTAGGGGTGTTATAGATATGGTGAGGACAGTTAAGGAATTATCTAAAGAAGTTGATGTCGTTGCTGGAAACGTGGCAACAGCAAAAGCTTGTGAAGATCTTATTAAAGCTGGAGCAGATGGAATCAAGGTTGGAATCGGGCCAGGTTCAATTTGTACTACTAGAGTTATTGCTGGAATTGGAGTTCCTCAGTTACAAGCTCTTTTAGACTGTAGAACTGTATGTCTAAAACAAGGTATTCCTTTTATAGCTGATGGTGGGATAAAATACTCTGGTGATATCGTAAAAGCATTAGCTGCTGGGGCAGAGACGGTAATGATTGGTTCACTTTTTGCTGGAACAGATGAAGCACCAGGAGAGCGAGTTATTTATCAAGGTCGTGCT
>CAXGOD010000316.1:0-3718 GCA_964011245.1 uncultured Bacteriovoracaceae bacterium
TCCGGCCATGGCATTATTGTAACCAAAGAATTCAGCAGTAAATAGATTACTTGGTTAGCTTCGGTAAACAAGTTAAGATTCAAGATCTTGCTTTAATGACCAGACAGCTTGCAACCCTCATAAAAGCAAAAATTCAGATTGTTGAGGCCTTTGCAGCCCTTCAAGACCAAGTCGATAATGAATACCTAAAAATTGTTTTATCTGAAATTAAACGTGATGTTAACGAAGGTTCTTCCCTGGCCAAGGCCATGGCAAAACATCCACGAGTTTTTAATAATGTTTATATAAATATGGTTGAAGCCGGAGAGGCTTCAGGTACCCTTGAAATTGTTTTATTAAAACTAGCTGGCTTTACTGAAGCTCAAATGAAACTAAAAACGAAAATTCAAGGTGCCATGATGTACCCAATTATTATGATGACAGTTGGGACTCTCCTTATTGGTGTGATTTTTGTTGTTGTTATTCCACAGATGGCCAAAATATTTACTTCAATGAAGATGGAGCTTCCCCTACCTACTAAAATTAGTATTGGTATTTCAAACTTCTTATCAAGTTACTGGTATATGATGATCATAGGAGTTGTGGCATTTCTTTGGATTGGTAAGAAATATATTTCAAGTCCGAAAGGGGAAAGAAACTGGCACGGCCTGTTATTAGTGACTCCTATACTCGGAAACTTGATCAAGATGATTAACGTAAGTAGATTTTGCTCTACGTTAGCAACTCTTTTACACTCAGGTGTTCCCATCTTAACGGCCATGACAATTGTAAAGAACCTAATCCCGAATGTTCTTATGAAAGATGCTGTTGAAAATGCTAGGGAGGCCATTCAAGAAGGTGCAAATATGGCCGCTCCATTAGCAGAAAGTGGTCACTTTCCAAGTATGGTAACTCATATGATTACTTTAGGTGAGAAGTCAGGTGAAATGGAAGAGATGCTCCACATCATTTCTGAAAACTATGAAGATCAAGTAGACTCTAAGATAGGTGGACTAACTTCTTTACTAGAACCATTAATGATTGTTTTTCTCGGTGCGACTGTCGCATTTGTTGTATTTTCTGTTATAATGCCAATGATGAAATTAAATCAAGTTCGATAAAAGGAGCTCGAATGTTAAAGCGCGCAGACGTAAAGTTAATTGTTAAATCCCAACGAGGGATGAGTTTAGTTGAAATTCTAATTGCCTTAACACTACTTGCAATTGCAGGTACATTTGTTGTTCAAAATGTTTTCCAAAGTTTAGAAGAAGGAAAAGTTAGTTCAACAAAAATTCAAATTGGTAAAATTGGTGAAATACTTAGAGACTACCGTAGAAAATGTGGAAGCTACCCTTCGACAGATCAAGGTCTTGATGCTTTAATTGCTAAGCCTACTTCAGGTAAAGAGTGTAAGAAATATCCACCAAATGCTTTCATTGAAAGTGGAAAAATTCCTGCTGATCCTTGGGAAAATGAATTCGTTTATGAGTCTGATGGAAAAAGATATGAGTTAGTCTCTCTTGGTTCTGATGGTGAAGAAGGCGGAGAAGAAGAATTTGATAAGGATATCAGTAGTAAGGATCTTTAATCATTGAAAAAATTTTTTAAAGAAATAAGCCACCATGGTTTCGCATTAGTTGAAATTATGGTGGCTTTAATGTTAGCGGCCCTTATGTTCTCTATCATTCCATTTGGAGGCTCAGATCCTCAGCACTCAAAACTAGAAGAAACAATTCAAGATTTTGATAGGGCGATAAGATTCTCAATAAATGAATCCATATTGCGAAACTCTATAACTAGAATTTTAATAAATATTGATTCAGACCCGATGGAATATTCAGTTGAATATGGACCTAGCGGAAATCTCGTTTTACCAACTGTTGCAGATGAATCAAGAATGTCTATTAGAGAACGAGAGCAACAACAAAAGATTATAAAAGGCATTGATGCACAGTTTGTAAGAGTTGAAGAGTTTTCTAAAAATACAAAAAAAATTCCAGAAGGAGTGCTCGTCTTAGGAGTTGCAACCTCCTATTTCAAAACAATACGCTCTGAAGGCGAAATCTCCATATATTTTTACCCAACAGGGGAAAAAGACAATGCCTTAATCTATTTCTCTACTGAGCAGGAAATGGCATGGCTAGATATCCCTCCATTTGAGAATATTACCAATATTGACTACCATATTTATACTGATAGTGAGCTTGTAAACTTAGAAAATTCACAGGATAATAAGATGAAGGAAGTTTACGATCTATGGCTAAAGGAATAAGAAAAATATTATCTAATCAAGATGGCTTCACACTTGTTGAAGTCATGATAGCTCTTACACTTTTTGCTGTTTTCATTACTGCCTTTATTATGAGCCAAGGTTCAAACATTACAATGTCCATGCAAATGAGTGAAGACTTAATGCTCCATAACCTGGCCGAAAGAAAAATCAACGAAGTTCTACTTGATCCACCTAAATTTACAAATGCGACCGACAAAGATGTTGATGAAAAAAACTTTGAAGAGGAAGACTTCAAAAAGTATAAGTACAAGGTTGAGTTCAAAAAACTAGAGATTCCTGATCTTAATCAATTGATGGGAAAAGGCGAAAATGAAGAAGAAGATGATTACTCAGGTGAAAAAAAGAAAACAGATGCTGTAACTAAGATGGTGTTTGAGAAGTTAAAAAAGAATATTGAAAAAATATTATGGCAGGTAAAAGTAACCATTACAAATACAGAAAATGACTATAGTTACGAACTCACAAGTTGGATTACAAATAAAGACGCAAAAATGGATACAAACTTTGGATTCTAAATCATGGCATTCACAATCTCAAAGTGGTTTCACCTTAATTGAGATCCTCATAGCGATAACATTGTTATCGTTTGTTATGTTAAGTGTTATTTCAATTACTGATAGTTCTATACAAACAAAAAACAGAGTCACCTCTGAAGATGCTGAGTACTTACAAGTTGAAACTGCTATGAATAGAGTTGACTGGGATATCTCTCAAGCTTACTCCCCTTTATACTTTAGTCATGAAATGAAGCCTGAAAACTTAACAGCCGAAGAAGGTGAAGCATATAATCGCCTCGTTTCAAACTATCAAACGAATGATCGTTTTGCTTTTCCAAGCTACGATGCCCTACCAGTTCCAGTTTTTAAATTAGATGATAAAGATACGATTACTTTCTTTTCAACTTCTAATCGCCGAAAACTTAAAAATATTAAGCAGTCTCACTTTGCTTGGGTTCGTTATACAGTAGAGAATGATGACTCTATTAGCTCGACGACAGAAGGAGTAGCAAAGGGAATACTTGTTAGAAAGTTTGCACCTAATGATGTCTACAATACTGAGAGCGTTGATTGGTCTAGAGTTAAGAGCCAAATTCTTTTAAGGAATGTAGAGTCTGTTGTTTTTGAATTCTGGAATCCATCTTCAAAAAAATGGGTTGAAAGTCTTGACCTTATTAAAAATGGTAATCACCTTTTTAGAGGAGTCAAAATGACTCTTAAATGGATTGATCCGGATGGGATTGAAGTGACTATCCTTAGAGTCTTTCGCCCCCTTTATCCTAATTTTGAACCTGAAGATATGTATAAACTTGAAAAAGAAAATGATGCTGACGGAAGCTCAAACGGTACGAATGGTTCAACTGGAACAAATGGATCCACTGGTTCAAACGGTACTAATGGGACTAATGGAACCAACGGAACTACTGGATCAACTGGCACCAACGGAGGG